>JBAXYW010000334.1:0-4842 GCA_041670605.1 Lentisphaeria bacterium | reverse complement strand
GGGCGCCAGCTCCAGGATCAGGCGGGCGTTTTCCGGCACCAACTCGCCGCGGTCACGGAAGCGATAAAGCACCTTTTCGGCGGCCGGAAACTGAAATTTCTGCGCTTCAGTCTGCACATTGACCAGCAGATACAGGGTTTGCCCATCCGCTTTGAAAACCCGGATATCCTGGTTGCCTAGGCGTTCGGAATGTTCCGAAGTAATCAGGGGTGAGAGGCGGTCGAGCGAGGTATAGATGAAATCGCATCCCAAGCTGAGGTCCGGGCGGGCGGCATGGTCATACCAGATGTAGGGCGTGATGCCCTGGCCGCCGCAACAGACACTAGCCCAGATCGAGGCGCTGGTCTCGTCAAAGGTCGGATAATCGGCATAGAAATTATTGAAAGAGTAGCAGAACGTCTGCGGCGTTAGCATCAGCACTTTGTCCGGGCGCTGCAGGCGTTCGACTGTGCCGCACATATCGCGAACCGAAGCAATGCTCTTGTTCAGAGACCGTTCACCTTTTTCATTGACGACCGGTCCGATGTAGGGATGCGGATTGATGATGTCGGCGCAGTCGATGTAACGCACCGGCTCGCGCGAAATGATCATCACCAACCGGGCAGGATCGAGTTTTTTGCAGAATTCATAGAGATGGCGCAGATACACAGTGGAAACCCCACGGCATTCCGGTTCATCAGAGAGGTAATAGAGGATCTGCGGGGAATTCCGGTTTTTTTCAATGACGGCCTGTACCGCATCGAACACTTTTTGCGACGGCATGCGGTCGTACACCATTTCCTCGGTTTCAATCTTGTTACCCAGCAGGCGAGTGACCTCCAGCCCGATCCAGCCGGGTAAGTTGAACGGATGTTTGTCCGCCTGGCTGGGATATTTCTCGTTGAACGCTTTTGAGCAAATCCAGCCGGGGCCGCCGTACCACCCCAGCAGGAACTCAGGTTTTCCATTGACTATCACCCGACCGTTGCGAATCCAAGCCTTGGCATTTGTGATCCGGCGCACCGTCGTGACAATCTCACCGGTCCGCACCGGAATATCGCCGGGAATCTGCGAGACATCGAGGTCAAACCCGGCTTTTCCACCAGTCACCTTCAAAGTATGCGCCGTCCCCGCGACTTCCAGAGTGATTTCCTCAGCCGGGATATTGACCTCGACAAAGCCCTGCAGACGGTTGGCATCCTCCCCAGGATAAAAATTGCCGCTATATTGCGGTGAGGTAAAAATCAGTTTCAGCGGTGAGGCGTCGACCAACACCGGGAAGTTGCGTTCATGTACCAGTTTTCCGTTTGCCTGGCGCAGGATAAACTTCACCTGATTTCTTCCCGCCATGGGCAGTTGCACCTGAGAGGAAAACGTGTTGCTTCCGCTTTTCAGGCGGAGTTTGAAAGTCTGACCGCAAGTCTCCAACAGGTATTCACCCTCCGGTGCCGCATTGAGGGTGATACCAGTTTCCAAGGTACCGGGGAATCCTCCGGCATTCCGGCCGGTTGTCTTGAAGACTGCGGAATGGATTCGCAGGTCGCTGGCGCCGGGTTTGGCCGGCAGTCCGGAAAACTTGTTGAATGAATCTGTTTCATGATTGTTCTGGTTCAGACTGCTCCAGGAGCTGTTTTCCTGGTGGCCGGGAGAATAACGCACTACATTGGCCAGCCAAGTGTTTTCCCACGCTGCGGCTGAGGTCATGTACAAGGCCGCCAGCGGGATTTTGACTTCAAGACACCATCCGCCGGGAATCAGCCGGGTGCTGAACTCCCAGGCCGGAGCATAAGCATCCGGACGAATATTTCCCCGTTCGCCATAAAACTGCTGCCAGCTGGCTCCTCCCGCACTGATTACAAACTGGTAAAATTCATCACCAATACCGGTCGGCACCAGAAAAATTTCCACCAGATCGTTGGACCAGGGATTGGAATGCGGGCCTTTCAGGTCAGCCCTAAACGCTCCTGGATCGTCACAGGTGATGGCAAAATAAAGATTTTCCGGATCCGCCAGCGCCTTGAAAGAGGTTTTAAGAAGCGCTGAGGATTTTCCGGAGGACTTAAGCGGACGGAAATCGCCAGCCGGTACGGCGGCCTGCCAGCAAGGCTCATCGATCACCCCGTCAACAAGCACTGGTCCAGCTGATCCGACCTTGTATTCCGCCGCCCAGGCGAACAGAGCTACCAGCAGGCTGATGCAAAACAAACGATTTTTCATGATGTTTTTGTTTCTCCTCTTACACATTAATGTACATCAGGCTGCCGGTCGCCGGCACACAAACGTCCCAACCCCGGATTGTAGTACAGGATTTTCCGCCTCCACCGCATTATTAATGCTTTACTATAGCCCGCTGATCGATTTCTGCCAGATAAAAAAAATCTTCTGCGTTGCGGAAGAGGAGTCTGAACGCCTGGGACAGAATCTGGTAGCGCTTGTATTAACTGGTTAAATTGAGCGGGTGCCAGCAAAATTCCGCTGCCAACTCCTTTGTTGGGCTGACGAATTTCACGACCGTATGTGAAACGGATCATTGAGGTGCCCTTTTAGGGCATTATTTACAAACTTATATGCCTCTCGGGCGCGTTGCCTGGGGCTACAATGAAAACACCCTTCCAGGGCTAACAAAGAGACTAAGAATACGTTTTTTTGCTACCCCATGCGCATCCGGCTATCGCTTTGGAATGGATGTGTTTAAAATCCAACTGTTTTTTTAGATTAAATTAGCGCGGCTGGGCAAGAACGCCGGCGCTCCATAACTCACGCCCTCTTTGAGACACATGACAAAATAACCCGAAGCTCTGGATAATAGTGTTTAGCTTGAGAATGCCAATCCACACTGCGTTTCATCCCGACCCGGCCAACGATAAATTCGCTATTAATGAGAGGCCTGACTGCTGGCAAAAAAAAACTTTCACTTTCTTTCATTTTTTTTTCATTTTCCATTTGATTTTGACAGTGATATGATACATTAATAACGAAGTCTGAAAAAACTTTTTTGCCCTGTTTCCTGACGGTCATGTAATCCCCGGAAAAGACAGATGAAATACCATTTTTTTTGCTATTTTTTTTCTTGACCTTATTCTGTACCAGTGGGACTTGTTTTGACTATGTTTTCTGCGGGTTCGAAAAGCGCAAAAAATAGATTTTTTGACCTCCCTGATTGTTCTCTCTGCAGTACGTGTTTTCCTGGTATCAGGTTATCTTAACAATAAAAATCTGCGTGCCAGATATTTCGGAGTAAAAGGGATTTTTTGCAGCGCATAATGCGTTGCAGAAATCCGCGCAAAAAAAAGGCCAGGGATTCTGGTTTGTGTCATCCACCATCCTTTCAGTGAGGAAGCAACAATGAACGTAGAAGAAATTATCTGTACGCAGAAAGATGCGTTACAGGAAGATCCGGACGAACCTCCATCGATGTCAAGCGTTATCACGGCGCCTCCTCCAGCCGTCAACCGGACGAATCGTGCCTTATTCAATATTATCAGTCCTTCCACCCGGGAATTTATCAATCGCTTTTTCCCTGATGTCAAAGATGAACAATGGAATGATTGGCGCTGGCAGATCCGCAATCGGATTCAGACGCAAAAACAATTCAACCAGTATGTTCAGCTCTCTGACGATGAAGAAAAAGCACTGTCCCTCGGTCGCAAAAGTTTTCCTTTCGCAATTACTCCCTATTATCTAAGTCTGGTTTCTCCGCTGGATCCGGCAGACCCAATCCGCATGTCGGTTGTCCCGAATATCCATGAATATGATCTTGCGGAGGATGAGGAAGAAGACCCGTTGAATGAAGATGGCTGCAGCCCCGTACCGGGTCTGGTTCACCGTTACCCCAATCGAGTACTCTTTCTGGTGACCGATTTCTGCTCCGTTTGCTGCCGTTATTGCACCCGTTCCCGACTGATCGGTAATGTGCATCGGGAAAACTGCCGCAATAACTGGGCTGCCGCCATCGAATACATCGAACAGCATACGGAAATTGAAGACGTTTTGATCTCCGGCGGCGATCCACGCACCCTGCCCTTGCAGCCACTGGAAAACCTGTTGGCCCGGCTGAAACGGATCGAACACCTCAAGTTGATTCGCATCGGCAGCAAAGTACCCGTCGTCTTACCGCAGCGGATTTCCCTGAACTTGGTCAATATGCTGAAAAAATATCATCCGCTTTTCATCAGCATCCATTTTACTCATCCCCGAGAATTGACTGCCGAAACAAAAGAGGCCTGTGCTCGCTTGGCCAATGCCGGCATTCCGTTGGGCAGCCAGACGGTTCTGCTCAAGGGAATCAACGACAATGTCCCGACCATGCGGGAACTGATGATGGGGCTACTTTCCTTCAGGGTTCGCCCATACTACCTGTATCAGTGTGATCCCATCCGGGGATCCAAGCACTTCCGAACCCCGGTCCAGACTGGTTTAGATATTATCCAAGGCTTGCGGGGCTTCATTTCCGGTTATGCCATCCCGCATTATGTCATCGATGCTCCTGGCGGTGGCGGAAAAATTCCCTTACTGCCAGAATATAAACGCGGTTACAGTGGCAATAATCTGCTGTTACGCAACTATGCTGGCAACATTTATCAATATCCTGACACAGAACCACTATTATGCAGATAGGTCTCACTTATGATCTGAAAAATTACTATCTGGCCAAAGGCTTTTCTCCGGAACAGGTCGCTGAGATGGACTGTGAAGAAACCATCGATGCCATTGCTTCTGCTTTGCAGAAGCATGGCCATGGCGTCGAGCGCATTGGCTGCCTCGATCAGCTCATGCAACAGCTTCTGCAAGGGAACCGTTGGGACATGGTCTTCAATATTGCCGAAGGTCTTTTTGGCATTGCCAGAGAAGCCCAGGTTCCTT
>JBAXYW010000333.1:0-4858 GCA_041670605.1 Lentisphaeria bacterium | reverse complement strand
TCTGTGACCTAAGCGAAGCAGTTAAAGCGGGAAAAATCACTTAACTCGTATTCAATTCAGAATATACAGGACTTTCGTGTCCGACCGCAATCAGAACCCCAATTAGCAGCTGGATTCCAGCTGAAGGACTTGCGTTGGTCCGATGCCCACCCCAAGTTCATTGAAAAAATTGTTATGCTATCGTGCGCGGTTTACAGAAGTCAGTAATTCTAAACACTGAACTTTGGGAATTTCACTTTTGGGGAAAGTAAGTTTACACAGGGTTGATATCTGGCTAGCGCTTCTACATAAAAATGGTTTTTCAGATTGTTCGCTTTGGCTAGTAGTGGCTTTCTTGGGGGAAGTTTTCCGGCTGGTAGTTTTGCAAGGGTTTCAGACAGAAAAATGGCTTCCGGTTCGTATATTGCTCGGTACAGTTCATAAATATAGGAACGGCAATAACTATTTTCAGCATTTCCTTTCAAGGTCATTTCAGCATGCGGATTGAGGGTGTGTCCACGTCCAGTCTGCGCCAAAGTGCAGTTCAGTGAAAATTCGGGCAGGGTTTCCAGCAGATCCCCCATAAGCCTGATCAGCGAGACCAGTTTGGAGCCGTCGACTTTTTTAGGTGTTCTGCCCAATAGCTTCATTCCGATGGCGCAAAGTTCCCGGGTAATGAGACACATCAGCGCCGTTCGCAGAAGGTCGCCAAGATCCCGCCGCATCCATTCGGAGTCCGTTGTCTCAGCAAGAGCAGCTGCTTCTGCGAAAAAGGTCTCAGGGATTTCCAGCATGGGGTATTTCCGGGCGCATTCGCAGTAAAATGCGGAAGTGTCCGTGTTTCCCAGTCCTGAAAATGTGGCCAGCAGATTAAAGTGGTTGCAGAAAATTCCGTGGTATGGGCGTTCTTTGTCAAAAACCCATGCATTGGCGGCAAAAGGGACTTTGGTCATCGTCCAGAGCTCCGCCATGGGTTTCGCAAAGTCGCCGTAACGGTCGCGGCAGAATTGCTCGATCAAGAACGTTTCATCAGCGGATTTTTTTGCCAGATATTCCAGCAGCAGCGGATTGGAATGGCTGTTTTCACTCCACAGTACCATCCCCTTGCACATGGAGTCACTTTCCGAGATAGCATACATTTTCTCCATCCGGTCGAAGTCGAAAAAGAGGTCGTTCTGGGGTTCATAGGCCTGGAATATCCCGAAAATCCAAGGGAAATGATCCGGCAGATTCCAGTTGACAAAATGATTGGTGTGGTAATCGCTGTCGGATGTATAGTCCAGGATAATGGTGTTTTCGGGATCGAGTTCCTGGAGAAAACAGCGGACTTCGGCGGCTTCCCATCGGAACATGAAATCCCAGCTGGCGACCAGCAGCGGGGCGTTCGGATAGCGCTTGCGAAGTTTCCGGACAAAGGCCCGGAATATGCGTACCTTGGTTGCATAGTTCTCCTCTTTCGAGCCGAAAACGCGTTCTGCCAGTCCAATGATGTGGAACAGTTCGGGGCGTCCGTAATGTCGGATATGTGCCCAAGTTAGTTTAAGATAACGGTCAATATTGACTTCATTGTCACAATTCCAGACCTGAGTTTCCGGACGCATATAGTTTTGTGAACTCTGATCCATGAATTCCGGTTTGAAGTGTTCTAGAAAATCTTTTGGCGTGACATTGTACCAGTGGGTTGTCGGGCCGATATCCTCCGGGTGCATGAGTCCGCGTTCAAACGCATAGCCCAGTACTTTTTTCCGTAGCTCGCTTCGGTATTGCAGTGAGATCAGCTCTGTACGGTCGTTATACGAACGTTCCACTGCTTCAGGAGACGAGCCATCCAAAGGTGGATATTTTACTACACCAGGAAATGCTTTCTGAAACAAATCGTCATTTCCGATTCGAAGCATAAAGAATGAAAAATGTTTTTTGAGCAGAAAATCGATCTCTCGCTTCCAATCTTTGAAATCCCAGTGTTCAGCTTGAAAGCGGGAGAGCGACCGGTGGGCAAAGTAGCGCAGGCCACGGTATTTTCGGCGAAAACGCTTGATATAATAGATGTTGTCTAGTGGCAGATTGTTCCGTTTAGGAATAGCGTCGCCGTCCCAAAACCACCGGCAGCAACAATACCGTTCGAAATATTCATAAACGGCGTAGATCAGGCCGCGGATATTTCCGCCTGCAAACCGGATTACTCTGTCGCTGGCAACGATTTCAAAATCGTCGGTACCGCACCGGACGGAAGGAGAATCGAGGGTGAATTTAGCGGTGACAGGTTCAGCTCCGGCTGCCTGTACCAGTTCCCGGAAAATTTGTTCGGGAAGGAGCGACGCATTTTTGCTCATTTACTGAAATTTTCCTGATAGAAAGCGGCCGGAATTTTTCCATAAATGGGGATGCCAAGTTTACCGCCCAGCACAACCACCTTAATTGTGACTGAGCGCTTGCTGATCTCGTGCCGGGTTTTGTAGTTTTGGATCGTGATGTCGGCGGTCCAGAGCTTACCCTCCTTGTCTGCAGGTTTCAGTTCAACGGAATCGGTTCCGTTCAAAACGAACGGAATTGGATAACGTCCGAAATTGTATTCTAGTTTGCAGCTGACATCCTCGCAGGGTTCTTTGAGTTTCAGCACGATCCGGAATTTATCGCCCGGTTTGAGCATCGTTTTGTTTTCTTCGATCTCGGCGCAAAGACTGTTTTCGGGATTCTTTTCGAGTTGAATGTACTTGAAATGCAGGTTCAAATTGTAGGCATAGATCGTGCCCGCCTTGCAATAGGCCTTATCAAGATCGGAAAGCCGGATGGTGAACAGTCCGGTTTCAATGGTCGTGACGTTGTTCAATAGTACGGCAATTCCCTTGACAGGATAAAATAACGACCATGCGTGATATGTGGACGGGCCTCCGAGTGGTTCCGCCTTTGCCAGTTCAAAAACCAGCCAGTGATCCGGCTTCAGAGAAAAATAGCGTTGTACGGTGGATCCGACAATAAATCCGCCGTCCGGATCCGCCGATATTTTGATGTTTTTTCCAAACCAGTCCGTGGTGGAATGTTGGTCGCTGATCTGCACGTTTTTTTCGTCGAAACGCCAGATGGGTTCCGAAGCGACGAGGGAAAACGCGACCCCCAGCAGCATGATAAATGAAAATTGACGCATGATGGTATTTTTTATGATGTTTACAATTGCAGAACCGGGAATTGCGGGTGAAATACAGCTCTTCTCTTTCTTGGGTTTCATTTCAGAAGTTCGATTTCATATAGTTCAACTTGATTTTTGGGAAATTCCAGTCTCAGTTTTACGGTCGTGAAAGTTTGCTCAAAATCGTATCCCAGCAGATATTCCTCCTTGTCCGTTTTTACGGGTTTCAGGGTCTGCCATTCTCTGTTTTTACGGATTTTCACCGTTGTGCCGTCGAGGTTCTTGCCATAAACGCGGAGTTTGGAAAATTCCGGGATGAACTTCGGGAAGGCCATCTCGTAAAATTTATCATCTCCCCAAGCTTGTTCCCATGCGAGTACATCCGTGGCGCCGTCGAACAGCTTGTAATCGCCTCGCCAAGTTGGTTTGGAGGAAGAAAATGCCATTTCTTCCTGACGCTCGAATAGTAAGTTTCCGCGGTGTGACCGGGCATATTCCAGACGGTCGATTTCTTCGGACACGGACGCAAATGAGGGTAACCCCTCGTCCATTTTACGCGAGGTGCCCACGATTACCTCGTGTGGCTTCAGCATGAATTCAAATTTCGTGAAGGTGCGCGGTCCTCGGAACTCCACAAATTTTCCGCTCAGTCCAGCAAGGTTTGCAGTGATTGGCTTCTGCGTAAAGTTTACAAGCGCAAACATGTGATCATTCTTATATTCGAACAGAACCGCCTCGCAGTCCCGGTTTTTCAGCAGGAATGTGCGTTTTCCGTGGAGGACGATTTCTTCCAGAGCTTCGAATGAGGAGAAGATGAAACGGGTTCCCTCGTAGAGCGCGGGCCGGTCGCCGAGATCGTGATAGGCATAGGGCCAGATCGATTTCGCACCGTGAATCATGGCTGCCCACGTGTGACAGACGATTTCAGCAAAATTGGGATACTGCGCTTCCGGACTGCTGAATTTACTACTGTAAATAGTCGGCAGAAAACCGATGCACTTATCTGGGCGGTTCAACTCCGAAATGGCGTCTACGTAACTGCCGATGGTGTTGATTTCTCTTCCGTATTCTCGTTTCCCGGCGGCGTTTACGTGCGGACAGATGTACGGATGGGTTTCAAACCAGTCGGCGCAGTCCAAGTATTTGCGGCAGTCCCGGGAGGCCATCAGAATGACATGATACGGATCTTTTTCGGCCACGAAATCGTAAATATGCTTCAGGTAAACCGGGGAGACTCCGCGGCATTCAGGTTCGTCGGAGATGTAATAATAGAAAAATTCCTTGTCGCGGTTTTCTTCAATGATTGCACTGATTTTTTCAAAAAGTTTATCACAGGGACGGATATCATTGAGAGCCTCCCCGTTTCCAACTTCGGGAACGAGCACTTCTGGCTGAATTCTTGTAGACCACATTTTGGTCTGATGCAGATTGTCCGCATCGTATCGCTTTTGGAACGCCTCGCCACCCCGGTAATGCTCCGCGTACATGTGGCGGCGCAGAACCGGTTTTCCATTCACGACCAGACAACCGCCGGAAATCCAGCTTGTCCGGTGTTTTACGGGGATCAACCGGCGGATCTTCCAGACTTTAATTATGCCATTTATTTCCGCCTTCAGTTCCGCCGTTCCGTACTGAAGCTTGGAGGAATCGAAAGTGAAGTTCTGATCTTTTTCCAGTATCTTGCTGCTTGCTGTCAGTCCCGGACCAGTGAGTGTCAGCGTCACGGGCTTCGAGCCGGTGCGTTCGACCGTT
>JBAXYW010000332.1:0-4872 GCA_041670605.1 Lentisphaeria bacterium | reverse complement strand
TCCAGCAATCCGGCAATATGCGGCGTTCTGAAGGAACGCCGCATAAATTGCTCGCTACATGAAATGCTTTCTCAAAAGAAGGAAAAGGATGATCCGACTCGTCGAACCATTACATCATCTTGTAGCCGCACCCATTAATTTCAGAAATTACGTCTTAAGTAAAGAGTATTGGGGCACTGGTCTTAGGGAGGTGCTTTTGGCGCAGGATTTAATGCCAGTTTCTGAACTGGTACCAACTTATCGTTCAGGTTGTGGACGCCAGTCCATCCCAGGTTCATCGTCCGTGTGTTCGTATTTGCGACGATAAACAGGGGATCCCGGGCGCTCTCAGAATTTCCAGTTGACAAAAATCATGCCCGGTGCGAGTTCTTCAGGCAAACCGGTAAACCAGTAAGAGTTCTGGCGGATGAGATTGACCAAGCCGATCTGGACTCCTGCGTCCGCAGTTTCCGCGAAGTTTACAAAGCCGAATTGAAGTCCGGTCAATTTCCCCGCGTAATTCACTACGCCGGATTGCAATCCCTTCATGGTTTCATCAGTATAGTTAACAAAGCCGCTTTGCCAGCCCAAGAAATCTCCCTTGGTGTAATTGATCGGTGCCCACTGTATGCCCTTGTAATTGTCGGCGTAGTTTAGAACGAAGCCCCAGCTCAGCCCTGCGCTGTTTCCCGAAGTCCCATTGGCAATGCCGAGAGCTAGTGATGTCTGTTGGTTTTCACCCCAAATACTAAGGGTCAAGCCCTCGATGGTTTCATAGCGGTCGTAGACTGCGATATCCAGAGTCAGGCTTAGATTGAAGGGTTTGGTTCCGGCCATGGCACTGGTCGAAACCAGAAGGACAACGATTAATGCGAGAAATTTTTTCATGTTTTTTTCTCTTATCGGTTTGTTTTGGCTGAGGATCGTTTAGCTGCTGTATTTATAGCCGCCCCATCAGTATCAGCACGAGCAGAATGAGGATCACTAATCCAATTCCGCCAGTTGGGTAGTAGCCCCAGCGCCTGCTATGAGGCCATGCGGGCAAAGCTCCGACGAGAAAAAGAATCAGGATGATGAGTAGTACTGTTCCGATGCTCATGTGTTTTCTCCTTGTTTCAAATTTGGCTTCTGAACGACAAACGCTCCTGAGCCGTTAGTACTTGTTGCAGAACAATCTGACTTCGTCAGGCAAGGTTTCCGAGGGGGCTTCGCTCGCCCCCAGTGGAAACAGTCCGGCGATTGCCGGGAAACATAGTTTATTGAATGGTCATCTCGTTGTTCACACTTTTCACTCCCAGCGTGTCGGTGACCAGCTTGCTGACCAAGTCTTTCTCGGCCGCGTTGCGGGCGATACCGGTCAGCGTAACCTCGCCATTGCGTATCACTACCTTGGTCTTCATGGAGCTGGTTGAGCGATGTGTCCACAAGGCCGTCTTGACCTGGGCGGTCACGGAGGCGTCGTCGATCTTCACGCCTTCCGTTCTCTCGGCCACTTCTGGTTTTGCCGCCACGGTCATTGCATTCTTCACTGCTTTCACGCCTTCGACATCGCCAGCGTATTCGCTGGTCAGTTCCTTCTGAGCCAGGCTAGACGCTACACCGTACGGTCACCTTTTCCACACTAAAACCTTGCGCTTGTTTCCAGCACGGTTTCACCATGTACCACCCAAGCACCAGCGAACGTAATCATGGATTCGGCATCTCTGCGGGTGTTTTTCCGAATTCTTGTCGCACCGGCTTTGTCATTAAAAATACTATAGGGTATTAGCAAACCGATAGGTATAGGGTAAATCCCTACGATCGTATGGGGTAAAACCCACCCCTGTCGGAAAATCCCTCAGGACCCGGGTCCGCAAGGTTATTTTTATTACTGACCTGCAAATTTATAATTGAAGCAAAAAACAATAAGTTGATTAAGGTATATTTTTTGGGAATAAAGAGTCCGCAAAGAACTGCCCTGAGGTTTGCACGTTTTGGAAGCCCAATCAAACCTTCTCAGTAAGAAACGCTTGCACGAATACAGAACAGTTGGCCTCAAATGACATGCAGATCGCACATTTTCCGGAAATGATAGCCATAAATAGCCAGCGTCACGGCCTGCGGCAGAAGCCGGGGGCGGTGGCAAAGAGTCCAAAATAACAGTCGCCAGTACTGAAAACGCTCCCGCCCCAACACGCCTAAACGCCAGAAGGAAAGCAGGAGTGCATGGATGCCCGAAAAGTTAAGGGGGACTCGAAACCGCGCTCTTCCGATATTACGGAGATGGGTACGCAGCCGTTCATAATAGTGTTTCGGCGAATAGATATGCTGCAGGATTTCATGGTAGCCGGACAATAGCATCTCAAAATCCATCTTAGGCAAAATATTGGTGCTGCCATCGACATTGTCGCCGGTAGATTCCCCGCGCAGACGCCCCTCCTGCTTAAGACGCTCATACAGCCGCGTTCCTGGAGGAGCCTGCAACAGCCCGACCATCGCGGTCACAATGCCACTCTGCTGAATAAAGTCAATCTGACGCCGGAAAATCGATGGACTGTCATGGTCAAAACCGACGATAAAGCCACCCTGGACTTCAAGGCCAGCATGCTGTATACACTTCACGTCAGAAAGCAAATCCCGATCCTTGTTCTGATTTTTTTTACATTCAGCCAAGCAAATATCATCTGGAGTCTCGATGCCGATAAAGACTCGGTTGAATCCAGCTTCGACCATCAGCTGCATCAGCACCTCGTCTTCCGCCAGATTGATGGATGCTTCCGTATAGAAGGTCATGCCACGTTTGCGTTTCCGCCAGGCAATCAGCGCCGGCAACAGATCCGTCTTTAAAAAATTCTTATTGCCGATAAAGTTATCATCGACAAAAAACACCTCTTCGCGCCAGCCCAGTGCATACAGGCTGTCCAGTTCAGCAATGATCTGCGATGATGTCTTGGTGCGCACCTTATGCCCCAGCAGTGCCGTAACATTGCAGAAATCACAGTTAAAGGGGCAACCTCGCGAAAATTGGACGCTCATACTGGCATAACGGTGCCGATCCAGCAGATCCCAACGGGGAACCGGAGTCTGCTGCATATCAGCAAACTCCGTGGATGTATAGAGGTGCTGCGGCGTACCTTCGGCCAGATTCTGCAGAAAACCCGGCAGAGTCAGCTCAGCTTCGTTCAGTACCAGGTGATCGACCTCGTCAAAGGCTCCAGGATCACCAGTGAACAGGGGACCGCCAGCCACGATGCGTAACCCTGCCTCCCGGCATTGAGCAATGATCCAACAGGCCGACGTGCGCTGGATGGTCATGGCGCTGATGAAGGCACAATCCGCCCAGGCAAGATCAGCCGGACGGAGCCTGCGCACATTAGTATCAACAAGCCGCAGCGGCCATTCAGGCGGCAGCATAGCCGCAACCGTTAGCAAACCCAGCGGCGGATGGGCAGCGCGTTTGCGCACGAATGTCAGCGCATACTTGAAGCTCCAAAAGGTATTCGGATATTCAGGATAAATCAGCAGAATATTCATTGGCTGCCCTCCTATTGCCAAGACTTGTCTCTTCCAGCTTCGTTCAAATCTGCTCTCAAAGCCGAATACTACAGATAGATACAATAACTCTCTTCGAAATTATTTCTATAGGGTCTAGTCCTACCATGCGAAACAGCTGTCCCCTTTCTCCAGACAAGGAGAGCAGGTTTGGACAGACTTCAGAAGAGGGAATATATAAAAACACGTTGCATAGCCCATATAAGGGTAACACCCCATTGACACAGACCGGTAAGTACAAGTATAGTATGACATTCTTTTAAATTGGAGATGTTACTATGAACTCGACACGCTGCAAATTGTCGGATCTGTACCTCGCAGCACTGCGGAACTGCCTGACCGAAGACACAGAAACGAACTTGTCATCGGCGACAAAACTGGGACGCAAAGCATTGCGCTTAGGCGTAAGCATCCCGGATTTGAGCCTGGTTCACGAAGAGGCACTGGCAGCCCTGCTGTCATCAGCAAAGACTGCAGAAGTCTACGTGAAAAATATCCGGCAAAGCGGGGTCTTTTTCCGCCAGGCGTTGGCGCCGTTTCTGACCGTCTCACCTGAAAAACTGCAAATCAACGCAATCGTTTCGGATCTGGCCATACTGAAAAAACAGTTGCAATACGAGACCGCAAAACGCAAAACCGCAGAGATTAGCCGCCAGAAAAGTCACCAGCAGTATCTTCGTTTACAGGCAGACTCAAAAGTTGTGCAGAAACAGTTGCGGAACTTGTCGCACGATTTTTTGCGCACGCAAGAGGAAGAGCGGAAAAGAATCAGCCGGGAGTTACATGACGAAATCAGCCAGATATTGACCGGCATTAATGTCCGCCTGGCTGCGTTGAAGATCGAGGCCGCCAGCAATACGGGAAACGTCACCAGAAAGATCACCAATGCACAACGTCTGGTAGAGAAATCGGTGGCGGCGGTACACCAATTCGCCCGCGACTTGCGCCCGGCAATGCTTGATGACCTCGGACTGGTTCCCGCCCTGACCACATATATGAAAGAAATCCGCAAACGAACGGGCCTGCAGATCCGTTTTTCAGCATCAAAGGCCGTGACAATGGAAATGCTGGACAACTCCAAGCGAACCGTGCTCTACCGCATCGTCCAAGAGGCTCTCATCAATGTCGCCAAACATGCGCAGGCCACCCGGGTGAATGTCTGCCTGAAAATGGATGCGAATGGCATTTCCCTAGAAGTCAACGACGACGGCAAGTCCTTTTCAGTATCGAAAGCTCTTGCCAATAAACATTGCAAGCATCTTGGTCTGATCGGCATGCGCGAGAGAGCCGAAATGGTAGGTGGCACCTTTGATATTGAATCTATACCCGGCAAAGGTACCGCTATCCGCGTAGGCATACCAC
>JBAXYW010000331.1:0-4873 GCA_041670605.1 Lentisphaeria bacterium | reverse complement strand
TTAGCCCCTATGGACGCATTGCCATCCTCGATCTGGATTACCATCATGGCAACGGGCAACAACAAATTTTTTACCGGCGCTCTGATGTGCTGACGATTTCTCTGCATGGCCATCCGAGTTTCGCATATCCGTATTTTTCCGGTTTTGTGGATGAACAGGGGGAAGATGCTGGGCGGGGCTATAACTACAATTATCCCCTGCCGGAAGAACTGACAGCCGCAGAATATCTGGTCACCCTCGCCAAAGCTTTGCAGCGCATTAAACGTTTTCAGCCAATCTACCTGCTGGTCTGCTTGGGACTCGATGGCGCCAAAGGCGATCCGACCGGCACCTGGCCGTTTACCAGCCGGGATTATTACCAAATCGGTGCTCGGCTGGGACAGTTGTCCTTGCCCTGTTTGGTTGTCCAAGAGGGCGGCTATAAGCAAAAAACACTGGGAAATGCTGCCAAGTCTTTTCTGTTGGGAATTCAGGACGGGCGGAGTTTGTAAGTTGTCTACCCGAGATAAAATCATCGGGACAATATTGAGATGAAGAAAAATATGGAAAAATGGACAGGAAACTTGGTTTTGCCGGGCGAAGTATGTTTTGGAGAAATTGAGCTTGCGGAGGGGCTGATTCAACGCATCACCCGAAAGGATCTGCCGCAACCTGGTGTCATCCTGATTCTCCCAGGCTTTATCGATCTGCATTTTCACGGTTTGGGCACCTTCGGAACCGGAGGATTGGCTGCTTTGCAGGGCATTGCGAAATTCGCCCCGAAAACGGGAACGACCGGAGTCTGTCCAACCCTTGCCCCCTATCGCTGGGACAAAATGCTGTCTTTCGTCCGCCATGGGGCTCGCCTGGCAAAACAGGAACCCGCCGGCGCCCGTATCCTCGGTACACATTTGGAAGGCCCCTTCATTGCGCCAGAAGCCAAAGGCGGCATGAATCTCGAATACCTGCGCTCTGCCTCAGTCGAGGAATTCGAGGAATTGTGGCATGCGGGGGA
This sequence comes from Lentisphaeria bacterium, assembly GCA_041670605.1. GTDB lineage: Bacteria > Verrucomicrobiota > Lentisphaeria > Oligosphaerales > Oligosphaeraceae > JAQVUB01. The sequence continues at coordinate 3,879 of JBAXYW010000331.1, read as the reverse complement.
GGGTACACTGCGGTTGCTGACGATTTCACCGGAATTGCCGGGAGCCATGGAGGTGATCCGGCGAGCTGCCGGAAAAAATGTTCAAGTTTCCGTGGGGCATACGCATTGCACGCTCAAGCAGTTTCAAGAAGCCGTATCTGCGGGGGCAGGACAGGTCTGTCATTTGTTCGACACCTTTGAAGGGCGAAACGTCGTCGGTGGGGTTTGTCAGCCCAGTTTGACCGATGCGATCTTGTTGGAGGAGCGGGTGTTTGTCGAGATCATAGCCGATGGGCATCATGTGCCCCCCCTGCTGATTGAACTCGCCCGCCGCTGCGCTGGAAGCCAGCGAATTATCGCAATCACAGATTGCATGCAGGGTACCGGCCTGCCAGATGCTGTATATCAAGAGGAAGATGGCCGCGATTATCGCTTGACCAACGGAGACGTTTGTCGCCTGATGGATGAAACAAAAGGAATTGTCGGCTCCTGTCTGACGATGGATCAGGCTTTCCGTAATTTGACCGGAAAATTCGGCTTTGCAATCCCGGAAGCCTCGCGGATGCTCTCCGGCAACCCGGCACAAGCCCTGAAATTGGAGCAGCAGATTGGCTCTCTGCAGGAAGGCTGGCAAGCCGATATTGTGCTGCTCAGCCCGGAAACCTACCAGGTGCAACAAACTTTGGTGGCCGGAAAAATCGCCTATGCCGCACGCTGAAGTGCGTGGCGCGGAGGCTTCGCCCACGATGTAAATTATCGGGTGGCAGAGTGGATGAAAACCTGTGTGAGGGGTCTATGGAGTGCGGCAGCGCAGCTGCCGCTTTCAACGCGGGAGCAAAGCTCCCCCGCGAAGGGCGCTCGCAAGCGAGCGCCCACAAAACGGGGAATCGCGGGCTGAAGCTCGCTGAAGCGACGAAGACGGGGCTGCAGTTCGTATCAGAGTTTGCGCCAAGTGGCATTGCGATCCTTGAAGAGGCGTTTTGCGGCTTCGGGTCCCTCGCTGCCGGCTGCATAGAATTGCAGGGCACAGGGGCATTCCATTTGCTTTTCATCGCTTTTCTTCCAGGCCTCCAGAATCGGCGTCAATAATTTCCATGCAGCTGCGATGACATCGCTGCGGATAAAGAGGGTCTGGTCTCCAAGCATGCAGTCCAGCAGCAGACGTTCATAGGCGTCGGGAATATTGCCGCCGAAGACTTCCGCATAGCTGAAATTCAGGGTAAGTTTTCCCATGCACAGTTTGGAGCCGGGTTGTTTTGCCTGGATGGAAAGCGCCATACCTTCTTCGGGCTGGACATTCAATACCAGGGTGTCGGCTTCGAGATCCTCGGCGCGCAACTGCGGGAAAATCGAATGTGGCACGCGTTTGAAGGTGATGGCGATTTCGCTGAGTTTCTGTGGCAGGCGTTTTCCAGTTCGCAGCAGGAAGGGTACGCCGCGCCAGCGCCAATTGTCGATCAGCACTTTGGCAGCGACATAGGTTTCGGTATTGGACTGGGCGGGAAGATCGGGTTCCTCACGGTATCCCGGTACTGCTTTTCCATTGATTTGACCGGGGCTATACTGTCCTCGGATCAGATAATCCCCGAGTTCCTGTATGGTGAAAGGGCGGATCGAACGAATCAATTTCAGCTGTTCATCACGCAGCGAATCGGCATCAAAGGCTGCCGGGGCTTCCATCGCGACCAGAGAAAGCATGGCCAGCATATGATTCTGGAACATATCACGCAATTGGCCGGACTTGTCATAATAGCCAGCTCTTTTTTCGATACCGACGGTTTCGGCAGCAGTAATCTGGACGTGATCGATATAACTGCTGTTCCAGATGGGTTCAAAAATGATATTTGCGAAACGCAGCATCAAAATATTCTGCACGGTTTCCTTGCCGAGATAATGGTCAATCCTGTAAATCTGGCGTTCTTGTAGCGTTTCGTGCAGCATGCGATCGAGGGCTTCCGCGCTGGCGAGATCAAAGCCGAATGGTTTTTCCAGTACAACATGACGCCAGGGAGTCCCTTCGTAGTTTTCTTTGCTCAGGCTGGCTTGTCCCAGTTGCGGAACGATGACCGGATACAGCGAGGCCGGCGTCGCCAGATAGAAGGTGCGGTTTAGAGGCTGAGCAAGTTCCTGCTCAAGCTGCTGAATGCGCTGCAGCAATGCCTGATATGTGGCGGGGTCGGCATAATCCCCGGAGACATAGGACGTCTTGCTCAGAAAAACCGCAAGCTTTTCTTGGTCTTCGTCGGCCAGGAATTCCTTCAGGCTTTGCTGAAATTGTTCTGGGGACAAGGCACTGCGGGCGCAACCAATGATGCGGGAGTCCGGATGAAAAAGCTCCCTGGCATACAGCTTGTAAAGGGCGGGGATTAATTTGCGCCGGGTGAGATCCCCGGATGCCCCGAAAATGACCAGTAAATTCGGTACGGGTTTGCTTTCGGCACAGAGATTGGCACGCCAATAATTTTGCGGAATTGAGCTCATTGCAGCGCTGTCCTTTCTATGGTCAGAATACAGAAAACCGCTTGTATCAGAGCGGTGTAACAGTACAAATAGTTTGAGAAATACTATAATGCCCTGACGCTCTTTTCCAAGTGCATGGTGCGCCCAGTTATGGCAGTCGCAAGCAACATCAAAGAATCAAACCAAAAACGCAGCGACCTCCGTTACTACATCCGCCTGTCAACTTGGCATCTTCCCGATTTGGGTATAAACCTACATTTCTCCCTTTTTAAAGCATCAAAAGGAGAGGATTTCGTGATTTCAGCAAGGCCGTCATTCTGGAAACTGGACAGGAGTTGCCTATTCGACAAACCGAGCAAAATATTATCTTGACTCTACCCGAAGAATGTTGCTCCCAGGACCTCAACGTTATCGTTTTGCAATATCGCTGAATGGACGGAAACGAAACGGTGCTTTTTCCAGGCCGGTCATCTTGCTTCCTGCGGCAGTTCGTTTTTCATGCGAAGAAGCCGAAATAGCAGAAGCAGAGGCCGAGCGCCGCGCACAGCCAAGGAATAAAGCTGAGGCCGTGTTTCAGCAGCAGCAACGGCAGGAAGAGACGAGTAATATTCGGGTAGGCAAGGAGGACGATTCCCTTTAGCAGGGCAATCCAGCCGACAATCGTGATCAGCACCGTCCAGTCGGTGGTCCATTCATTGTGAAGGTGCACCAGCAATCCACCGAGAACCAAGGCAATGAAACCGGAAAAATAGGCCAATAGAGCATTTTCAGAAAAGCTTTTCAGAATATCACGAAAATAGTCTTTCCGGAAAATACTTCCTATTGCGACTGAAAGATAAAGCAAACCCAGGATTCGAGCTACTGTAATCGAAATGGATGCTGTCATGACCGTGCCTCCTAGTTGAAGAATTCGCTCAAAAGGATTGCGGATACTATCCATTAATATAGATGCCCGGAAAAATATAAACGACACTGCTGGTTAAAAAGTTGCGCGTGCGGGAGCGGGGAAGCGGGCTTAAGCCCGCCGGAGCTACGCAGCCTGAAGGCTGAACTACAAACGTGCACGTCCCCGAACGTACCTGTCCCGAAATGACTTTCTGGCGCAGGGTGGAAATTTTCCGGGAGCGGGAAAGCGGGCTTAAGCCCGCCGGAGCTACGCAGCCTGAAGGCTGAACTACAAACGTGCATGTCCCCGAACGTACCTGTTCCGGAATGACCTCCTGGCGCAGGGTGGAAATTTTCCGGGAGCGGGAAAGCGGGCTGAAGCCCGCCGGGGCTACGCAGCCTGAAGGCTGAACTACAAACGTGTACGTCCCCGAACGTACCTGTCCCGAAATGACTTCCTGGCGCAGGGTGGAAATTTTCCGGGAGCGGGAACGGATCCGGAGCTGGAAGCTCCGGCCACATTCTGGGGAGGATCCGGGGACGGGGAAGCGGGCT
>JBAXYW010000330.1:0-4882 GCA_041670605.1 Lentisphaeria bacterium | reverse complement strand
TTGCCAGATGGCTAATTCGTCAAAAAGTCCATTACTGTTGTTGCCTCCCAGGAGAATTTCGGTGTCGGATCCGTTATAATTTTTGATGTGTTGGGTATTTTTTTTACTGATTTGTTTGCCGTCAATATAAAGTCTTTTGTTTTTTGTTGTCGCATCCCAGCTGATGGCAATATGATACCAGTTATCCGCTTTCCATAGTGTGTATGGTAAATGACTGTGAGTGCTGTAATCCCATACCCATCCATCCGGAGCTTGATTGGAGGCACTCATAAAATAAATTTTTTTATTTCTATGGGTCATCGTCAGGCTTAGTCCTCCGCAACGCCAGAGTTGAATGGTGTTGACTTGCTCACGAGGAGTCTGTTTTGGATTAAACCAGAAAGCAACAGTGCCTCTTGCTGGATTCAAATTGCCAAGATAATTGCCCAGTGATAATGCTTTGTTCTGGGAGAGTTCTAAGGCAGAACCGACTTTTCCTGGCTTGAAAATTAAGTTATCGGGGTATTCTTGGACATACGTGCCTTTGGCAAACTCTGGTTTTAAAGAATTGTCGAATGTCAAATGATAACATAATCCGGAGCTGATATTTGCTTTGGCAACAAGGACACCAAGCGCAAATATTAAACCCGCAAAAACTTTTTTCATGACGACTCCTTTATTGTGACTGTTCGAACCAATGCTTTGTATTGTGATAAACTTACAGTGGCGACCACTGTTCAGCTTTATTGACAATGTTACTGGCTCGATCATGGCTGACATGCCCATCTAGAAAAACCATATTGCTGCCAAGATTATGCCAATAGGAAACAGAGCCAGTCCAGTTGCAGTTTAGTGAACGGGTAATGAAGTAATTATTAGAGGTATTATTCATCCAGGCGGAGTCCAAAAATAAAATCAGATTGTTGGCATTGCGAATTTCAGAAAGTTTTGCCGAATAATTCGTGTTGTCAGGATTGGTTAAATCATAGGGAATACGAATATTGTACCCGTATGAGGGATGTCCGTAGGCATTTGACCCGGCTTTGTAAAGTTTTGAGACTGCCGTCATTCCGGGGTATTTGATCCAATTATCTTTTGGGCAGTGATAAACCAATGGATTATAGCTGTTATAGTTAAATATTCCATTACACCATCCGCGTGAATTCGCGACTCCCAAGTTATTTGAAATGGCACAAAGATAGTCATCATTATCATTGCTGTATGATAGCATGGAAACGCCAAGCTGTTTCAAGTTGTTGCTACATTGAATTTTTAGGGCTTGGTCTCTTGCCTTGGCCAGCGCCGGCAGCAGCATCGAGGCCAGTATTGCAATGATTGCGATGACTACCAGGAGTTCGATCAGGGTGAAGAGGGGAAATTTTTGTCGCTGTTTTTTCATGCTGCATTTCCTTTTTTGTTTGACTGCATTTACGATGTTATTGGTTGAAAAAGCGGAATGAAAGGTTTTGATTTGGCAACCGCCTGTTGTGTTATGGTGACTGGTTTTCTGGTTTGTCGGCTTTGGATTGCGGCTGTGGTTATTTCGCTGGCGCGCAGTCCGTCGATTTCTGAGGCGGCATATTGCTTGGTGCCACTGAGGATGATGTCTGCGAAATGATCGATGGCAGCTTGCCAGCCTTTGTCAACGGCATAATTGAGCAAAGGCAGTTTTTCGCGGTCGGTTTCGGGCAGAGCCGTATCCGCCATTTTGGCGGCGAGCTCCCTGCGGAAATCGAGCAGTGCGGGATAGCCCTGCTCTGCGAAGAGCTGCACATGCTGCTGGTCATGATCAGGATGCGAATGCCCCGGGAAGAATTTTACCAGATCGGGGGTGTGCGGCAGTCCGAAAGAGCGCAGTTCGACAAATTCCTCGACGATCAGCATGCCAGCTTCGGCGACGGCTTCAAAATGCTCTTTCGGAACTGCATATGAGGCATAGCCGCTGCTGAGGATGCAGGCGGTGCAGCCGGACTGGAAAGTCAGCAGGATGCTTTCATCATCATCGCGCTGGCTGCGGCAGTAAACCTCGGTAACTTCGCTGTCAGCAAAGAAGCGCAGGATATCAAAAATATGGCACAGTTCATGGAGCATGCGGTTGCCTTGGCCAAAGCGCAGACCCCAGCTGATGCTGTAAGTGTCGGCAATGCGATAAAAGAGGTTTCGGGCACCCCCATTATCGAGCAGAAGTTGCCTGGCCATGGCGTAAGCGGGGGCACAACGCCGGTTCATGCCGACAATTACGCATTTCCCACTGGCTCGTCGTGCTTCGACAACCTTACTGCATTCTTCCGGAGTCTCCGCCAGGGGCTTTTCGACGTAAACATGTTTGCCGGCCTGCAAGGCTTCGATCGTCAGCGGAACATGGGTGTCCTCCCGGGTGGCAATGACGACCCCGTCAATGTCCGGATCCGCGAGCAGTTCCCGGTAGTTTGTACTTCGTTTGACAACCTGATATTGCTGCCCGAGGCTCTGCAGCAATTCTGAATTCAGATCGCAGAGGGCTGACAGTTCCGCCCGTTCAGAGCGCTGGATATTGGGCAGGTGCTGGCTTTGTGCCAGTCCCCCCGTGCCGATGACTGCAAGACGTGCTTTTTTCATGCTATTCTAAACTTTCTGCAACTATTGAAATCTGTTGTTTCATGTACGCTTACTTTATGCAAGGCTTTGCTTCAAGCCAGGTTGGTTCGATGATCCGCCTCTGACGTACCCGCCCAGGATGTTTCTGTTCCTGGTTCAGCAAATCGAAGGCTTCCTGAATGATTTCCTGCGGGTTTGTGGTAACACAGGGAAACTCCTGTGGAGTACAGTCAACCGCAGAGCGCCCTACCAACAGCAGATCCTCAGGGATGGAGATTTCGTTCTGCTCGGCTAACCAGTATACTGTTCCATAATATTCTGCCGGAAAAATCAACGCATCAGGATGGGGTTGGCTTTGCAGGAGACTTTGCAGGTAGTTGCTCAGGTTGCGTTGAAAGACATCTCGGGGGTTGCCGTAATTGTCAATGGCTTCATAGTATTCCGGCTGGAAGTCGATGGCTGCATCGTGGAATGCATCTTTGTACCCATTAAAAAAGGCATTGCCCCAGATTAAATCACTGGGTTGCCCAATCGCAGCAATTCGCCTGGCACCTTGCTGTAAAAGATAGGCTGTGGCCTGATACATTTTGGCATAGTCATTACCTACCACCTGAGAAACCAGCAGTTCGTCGCTGCGTTAACTTTCCTGCCACAAATCCCCAATCAATACCATCGGTATTTTGAAGAAACTATGCACCTTTCGCAACAGATCACGAGTAAAATTACCAATCAGCAACACCCCCTTGAGATTTCGCTGCTGAGTCAAACGCTGCTGCAGCTTTTCCAGCTCAGTGTCTGCAAGATTATTCAGAGGCGTATAAATAATGCAGGCAGAACGTTGGCTGGCCTGGCTGTCAATCTCATGCAGAATGCTAATGACAAAACTGGATAAATTGCTTCCGCCAAGATGCAAAACAATATATTCACCGGGCTTCTCCACCGGACGGCGAATCATCGTGCCGCAACCCTGCACCTTGCTGATCAACTGCTGATCGGACAACAGCTGCAACGCACTGCGCAAGGTATTACGGCTGACCTGAAACTCCTGCGCCAATTCACGTTCCTGCGGCAGAAAACCACTGGTACTGTAATAATCTGCTAAAATGCGTTGACGCAAGACCTTTTCGATCTCCGCATATCGCGGAGCTCGCCCAACGGCACTTTCTGAGGTTTTTGTGCTCATGATTTATCCCAAGGTGGATGGACAGAACCAATTTGGTACCTATTATAAACCATAAAAAACACAATGCAAGTTGGCTGGTATTTTTTTTCGTGTCCTTTTGTGTCTTTTCGTTGTTTTAAAAAAATCAGGTTCAGAGTTTTTGCGATCTGGCAGGGTTTGTCTTGAAAAAGTGTATATGGGCATTATTTTTCCAGATTGTTTTCTTTTATCCTGTGTTTGCAACGTTATGTGAGGAACATGATCAAAGCCAATTACCATACCCATACTTTGTTATGCCATCATGCCGAAGGAACTGTTGATGATTATTGTCGTGAAGCAGTTGCAGCCGGACTTTCGGTTTTAGGTTTTACGGATCATTGTCCATTTCCGGATGGGCGCTGGGCTTCGGTGCGCATGCTCATGTCGGATCTGGCTGGCTATGTGCAGTCAATCAACCAGGCCCGCAGCAATTATCCGCAATTGACGATCCTGGCCGGCCTGGAATGCGAGTATGTCCCGGAATTTGCGGAATTCCAGCGGGATTGTTTTTTGGGCGAATTTTCCATGGATTATCTGATGGGAGCGGCACATTCCTACTGGTATCAGGGTGAATACAAAGGGATTTACGGGCAGGTTCTGAATGCGGCTCAACTGCAGGCCTATGCAGATTATCTGGTCGATACCATGGCCAGCGGTCTGTATTCTGTCCTGGCGCATCCGGATCTTTTTGCCATGGCTATCTGGCAATGGGATCAAGCCGCCGAGGCTTGCGCCCGCAAGATTCTGGAAAAGGCAGCTCATTACCGGATGCCTCTTGAAATCAATGCCTATGGTCTGCGCAAACCGAAAAAGGAGTTCGCGGAAGGGGTTCGAAGCATGTATCCGATGCGGGAATTCTGGCGCCTGGCTGCCGAATATGACATCGAGGTACTCCCCGGCTCGGATGCCCATCGCCCGGAGGATGTCTGGGGCAATACCGACGAATGCATCGCTATCGCAAAACAGTTCGGCTTGAAAGTGATTAATGAGGAGTTTTTGACGCGAGTTCAAAAAGTCCAGCTGCCATTGAAATTCTGAAAGTAATGGGTCAGTAACTGGGTAACAGAGGAATTCTTTTTAACAACGAAAAGCACGAAACGACCCGAAAAAATTGCATGGAAGCGG
>JBAXYW010000329.1:0-4883 GCA_041670605.1 Lentisphaeria bacterium | reverse complement strand
TCAAAATAATCGCGTAGACATCAAAAACACCATAGGGAAAACGCCCTTTGCTACAAACCTTTTTTCCTCGATGATTTTCAGAAAAACGGCTTGTGTTTGTTTTTAATTAGTTGCTGTAAAGGTTGTTATAAAATTTTACGCACTTGACAGAGATCAGGAACTCTGAACTTCCTGTTTTTTGTGAATGATTTTTTAACAACTCATGCAAAGTATTGCGGATGGATATGTTTGTAGTACGGGCTTGCATCTCGAGTTCGTAATTCAGCCTTCAGCCTGCGTAGTCCTTGCGGCACTTACTTTTGATGCCTCCGTTTTTCAAGATGAAAACAAACCGCTGAACGGGGATGCCGGCGAGGACGCCTATTGGCGCTAACTTAAAATATATCGGGGTATGAAATGAATCATTGAGGTGCCCCTTCCGGGCACTCTTTACAAAATTACATGCCTACCCCGGGCGTTGCCCGGGGCTAAGATGAGGCCGCCCCTGCGGGGCTAGCAAATAGAACAGAATACGCTTTTTGGGATAACCATGCAAATCGACTATTGTTATGGAATGAATGTACTCAAAACTTCATTTTTTTAGGTTAAGTTAGCGCGGATGGGCGAGGACGCCGGCGCTCCATCGCTCACGCTTACGCGACAGTGCAAGAGGAAAGAAATCTTGCATACCGATAGATTTTTCCCGTTCTCCTCCCCTTCATCGCAGGCTTTCGAGTTTGGACTCGCCTTCGGGTGGGATTACGCAGCGCCAGAGCTGCCAGCCTCCCGGCCATTGTTTTTCCAGCAATAGCCAAGGGCGCCCATTGGCATACAGATCGGAAAATACCGTTTGCTGCGCCGGATAATAACGTCCATCCGGGGGTGGTAGCAGCAGGTGCATCTGTTCATCGGCGGCCAGTTTCAGGAAAACCTGTTCCTGATAGTCCAGCCGGGCAACAAAGCGTTTTTCCTGCAGATCGGGATAACTGCAAGCCAGCGGCAAACCATAAAGCATAATGCGGGAATCCGGCCAAAATTGATCAATATAGGAGCTCAAGCTCTCCTGCGACGGAATCTTTCCCGGAATATCACGATAGGGTATTTCTGTCCAAGCGAACGCCGCAAAGCCACAAAGCGTCATGGCCAGAATTCCGCTGCCGGCCAGGAATTCGCTGATTCGGGTATGGAAATTATTGTAACTAAAAAGCAGGTACAACAACAGCACTGTCAGTCCGGAGAGGGCAGCCGTTGCGGCGGCATGCACCTGCAGGTCTTTACAGAAAAGGAAATATAAAGGCAGGATCAGAAAGGCCGGCTGCAACAGGCGTGATGCCAGGCTTTGGTCGGAAAAAAAACCGGAGATGAGCAGAACGAGGATTCCCAGCAGATAGAAAAACAGTAATTGGGTAAAGGCAGCATCACCGAAGGCGGTCAGTTGCAGATAGCCCGCCCGAGTCCAGAAGTCCCGCAGGAAGAATAAGGCATCCCCCATCACCAGCCAATTCCACACCAGCAATAACACGATACCATACAGAAAAGGCAGGATCATAATGGTCGGAATGCCGCGAAATTGTGTTTCGGAGAATAAATTCCGCCTGATTTCGCGCAGTGTAACCGGCAGGCTGACCAGAGCCAACAGGATGCCCCCTGCTCCGCAAAAGCTCAGCAAACCCAGCCACCAGGCAGCAGCGATCAGATGCCGCAAATTCTGGTGATGCTGCCAGCGGCTCAGGCTACAGAAAAAACCTACATAGACCGCTGCTGCCAACCATCCTGGATCCGCACTGTTGAACAGAAAGACATCCTGCCAAAAAAAGACCATAAACATTGGTAGCAGCAATAGAATCAGCAACTGCCAACGGCGCCCGAACGTCTGCAGTAGAATCAGAATCCGACTGAGACAGAAAGCCTGCGCCAAGGCACAGAGCAAGCGCGGCCCATTTAAGGGCAAAATCTGTAATGGGCCTTCAAAAATCAGCAGCAGCAGTGTGGGCAAAGGAGGGTATTCCAGACTGCCTACCAAAGCCTGCCGTCCCCAGTTCTGGCCAGCCAACAAGGACTGAGCGATCGCCTGGTGCGTTCCATAGGCCGCAGTCACACGCTGCAGCAGAAAATAAAAGACAGTAACTGCAAGCAACCAAAGAAGCGCACGAAATGCAGCCCCTTTCGTCAATAATTGGTTTTTCATCACAGACATATGCAATTCCTTGCAGAAAAATAGCCCCAATGCAAGCACTGTAAAACAAAATGAAAAGTATGCTTTCTACCGGCAGCTCGATTTATTCATTGGCGAAATGTTTCGTTTTTTCCCAATGATGCGGGCGAGTCAGCAATTGCAACAGTCCTTTCCAGGCTCCGATACTCATCAGCATCCAGTAAAACGGCATCAGGACGGCATAATGGGCAAGATGGCCGACGCCCCGACGCACACAGGCAATGCCGCTGGAATAAGCAAAAACAAAATTGCCGACAAACAGGCAGAGTGTCCCCATAACAAAGACCGGGAGTGGGAAGAAGTATTCCAGGCCAGTTGGGCGAAATACGAGCCAGCTGATCGTCAACAGCCAGTAGAGGGGATTGATCAGTTGGCTGAAGAAAGTGCCGCCAATAAAGAGATGGAATTGCAGGCTGTTCCAGAAGCCGAGTTTGCGATGGACGCCGACCAGATCCCGGGTATGCACCAAGTAGGTCTGGATATAGCCCTTCACCCAGCGCGAACGCTGCCGTATCCAGAATGGCAGACTGGGGCAAGCCTGTTCCCAAGTCGTCGATTCCATGATCCGGGTCCGCCAGCCGGCAATGAACAAACGCAAGCCAAGATCGCAATCTTCTGTGACATTATACTCGTCCCAGCCGCCGACCTGACGCAATATCGGTAATTTGAAATGGTTCGACGTGCCCCCCAGTGGAATCGGAGCCTGCAAACAATCCAGCCCTGGCAGGCACAAGCCGAACCAAGTCGCATATTCCGCCGTAAAACAACGCGTCAGAAAATTCCAGTCGGGATTATAATAGCCCAATTTTGCCTGGATGCAGGCGACATTTTCAGCAGACTGCCAGAAGGCCCAGGCGGCTTTTTTCAATTGATCGGGCTCAGGCTTATCCTCGGCATCATAGATCACCAGCAAATCTGCTTCCCCATCTTCAATACCGATATTGCAGGCCTTGGGCTTGGTACGGGGCTCGGACTTGGGAATCAAGACGACGACAAAAGGGGCTTGGAGTTCCAGCTTGTCGGCCGCCGTTCGCGTCTCTTCATCATCCTCCTCGATCAGAAGACGGATTTCCAGACGATCCTTCGGATAATCCAGCTTTTCCAGTCCGCGGATCAGCTCCGGCAGTACTTCGCCCTCATGATACATTGGCAAAATCACCATATATCTGGGCCATTCCTTGCCATTGGGCGGACGCAGCAACTGTTCCGGGCCAATTTGAATTTCCGATGGTCGCCGCAAGGCCAGTTCTATAATGAAAATACGATGCAGGGTAGCGGCCAGATAAAACACTGTGAGGGCAATATTCACCACCAAGAGTTCCTGCCGCCAGTCAAAGACAGCCCAAAGCAGAAAGGACAGCAGCATTCCCAGCAGAAACCAGCGCTGCCAGGGGCATAAAACAAGCGTTGCCTGGGGAAACCCTCTTGGAGAAAGAAGATTTCCGGTCAAATTGCCGCTCAAGGTATATTTTTTATTATTCATGCTCTACTTACCCGGAGAAAACTTGCTTTGCAACCCCAGCATGCATGCTCATTCCGCCATGGTTGTACATTTACGCAGGGTTTGCAGCACCTTTTCGGCCAGCCACTGCTGTCCCTGCCGGCTCATCGCCTGATGTTCGGCATATTCATCCACATACCATTCTGCAGTGTCCGTATCATCCAGAATGCGTTGCGAATACAGATCAACGACTGTAACCCCGAGATTCAGGCCGAGTTCTTTGAGCAGCAAAGCACTCTGCCGGGACACCGCCGGCTCAATGCCAGGCAACTCCGGCCATGCCAGCAAGATGGGTTCAATGTTAGCGGCGAGGCAGATTTGTGTAAAGAAAAGCATTTGCCGGCACCAGGCCAGCGGGGTGTATCCGGCCTGCAATTCCCGTTCACCGAGATTCAGGACGGCCAGATCCGGTCGCATGGACAAGAGCTCAGACAAGGCCGCCAAGCTCTGCAATCCCGCTTCTGCACCCGGCGTTTCCGGAAGCAGAATACGCCCTGGGCTGAAGCCCTGCAGTTGCTGAAAAAAACGCTCCGTAGAACGCCCGCCAAGCGTTTGATTACGCATGCGCTGAGTATTGCCCAGGCCGGTATCAAAATAGTAAAGTTTCAAGGAAGTTGTTGCCGCCTTTCGCTTCTGCAGAAAATCTGAATTTTCTCTTTTCTGCAGGGGGTCGCATTGCAGGACTGCACGTTGCCCATCGACCAAAAGGTGCTGGCCGCGAAACTCAAGCTGCTCGGGAAAAGCACTGGGACGGATAATTCGCACTTCCACCGCCTCCGCTATTGGGATTCCCGCAATTTCGGCCTGCCAGCTTAAACGCTGCACTGCAGATTGCAACGTCGTCTGCAACGCGATTTCCGGCGTGTATTGTGTACAAACGACCTCCTCTGACAGCAATTCTGCTCCGCCATACTGCCGCAAACGCAGTTGCCAGGCGGCTTTCAGGCTGTTTGGCATCGTCTCCGGCCATGGCTGAATCATTTGCACCGAAAGGGCTTCCCGGGCGGAAAGCAACAAGGGACAAGCTCCCAGGCTGGTGCGAATATACACTGGTGTCGCCAGAGGCCAGCAAGCTAAGGCCGGGAAGGCCTGCGTTTGCTTCTCCTCCCGCCATTCCAGGCTGACGCCCTCCAGTCCGGGCAGCAGCAGTTCACCAAAAGCGGGCAACTTTTGTTCCGTTCCTTTTGC
>JBAXYW010000328.1:0-4889 GCA_041670605.1 Lentisphaeria bacterium | reverse complement strand
ATCATTTTGACGGCTCGGCTGGTCAGGTTGCCGAGATCGTTGGCGAGGTCGGAGTTAAATTTCAGGATGAAGGCATCTTCGGAAAATTCGGTATCCTGTCCCAGGCTCATGGCGGCCATCAGGTAATAGCGCAGGGCATCGACGCCGTAGCGATCGGCCATGTCCATGGGGTTGATCGGTTTTGTAGCGGGAGCCATTTCGGCCATAGCAGTTTTGCTGACTTTGCTGCCTTGGCTGAGCCACCAGCCATGTGCAAAAATGGCTTTGGGCAATTCCAGACCCAGTGCCATCAGCATGGTTGGCCAGTACACCGTATGGGTGGTCAGGATATCCTTGCCGATCAGATGGTAGGAGGCTGGCCACCAGCGTCGGAATTTCTCGTCCTCGGTTTTATAGCCGATACCGCTGATATAATTGACCAGGGCATCAAACCAGACATAGGTCACATATTGCTCATCAAAAGGCAAGTCAATACCCCAGGACAAGCGGGATTTTGGGCGGCTGATGCAGAGGTCGCCCAGTGGCTTCTGGAGGAATCCGAGCGTCTCTTGGCGGCGGTGTGCGGGTTGAATAAAATCCGGGTGGCTTTCAATGTAATCAATCAGGGGTTGCTGAAATTGGCTCATTTTGAAAAAATAGTTTTTTTCAATCAGGGATTCCACCTTCCGGTGGCAATCTGGGCAACAGCCATCCTGCAAATCTTTTTCCGTGAAGAAGCGCTCGCAGGGCACGCAGTACCAACCTTCATAGTCCGCGGAATAGATCAAGCCTTTTTGATGGAGTTCTGTCAGGATTTCCTGCACGACGCGTTCATGGCGTTCTTCGGTAGTTCGGATAAAGTAGTCGTTGGTGATTTCCAGTTTTTGCCAGAGTTCCTGGAAGCGTTTGACGGTCTGATTGCAGTGTTCCAGCGGGGAGGTATTATTTTTTATCGCGGCCTGTTGGACTTTGAGGCCATGTTCGTCGGTTCCAGTCAGAAAGAAGGTGGGTTCCCCCAATAGGCGATGTCCTCGAGCCAGCACATCAGCCAGAATCGTGGTGTAGGAATGTCCGATATGGGGTTTGTCATTGACATAATAAATCGGCGTCGTTACATAAAAATGCTCTTTATTCATGGTTCTTGTTCTCTTTCCAGAAAGGATTTGACAGTTTCAGAGAAGGCGGCAGCGGAGGAACTGTTGCTCCCGCTGTCTGATGATGTAATTGACACTCATCTCCTGCTCGCAGTACGAAATGGCGGCATATCCAGAAGCCCATCCCCGAAACATCGGGAAAAGCGGATTGCTGATCAGCCATTTGCTTGAATTTCCTTTCAGGTTATGAACGAAACTGTAGTGCCTCTAAGAGGCACTGCCTTTTGGGAGTTATCCCACCCCAAGCGAAAGCTCGGGGTTAAGCATGGTTGAGCGCCTATGGCGCAAATCCGTCCACAAAGACTTTTTTGTCAGAAGTTGGTTAAGCACTTGCCTTGCTACGGATTCTCGCTCAGGGTTATGGCTGCCTGTCTGTGCAGGCTATCACATCATATTGTATCCGTACTGCTTTGTCCGTTGCAAAAGTCTTTATCTGCCAATCAGTTGATGATTTGTTTGCCGACTTCGCGCTCCCAGAACAGGATGACTGCCAGGAGCATCAGCATGATATTCATAACAATGGAGTAGGCTCCACCCAGGATGACATAACTGTAGGGAACAGTTAATTTATTCGAGAGGGCATCTGCCATCCAGAAAAGCTGCCAGTTCGGAACTGCGGCGTAGAGCGCCGTAGCCACCCAAGAGCCTTTTTTCGGATAGGGATACAAATAGGTGCCGCCGGATGGCATGCGCGGCGGATTATCAGTACGGCGGAAGACATAGGACGTAAAGGCGGCATCCATCCCTTTCGCGGAAGCCGGCACCTGGTTGCGTTCCTGAGTAACTATCTTCTCATCCCAGTTTTGGGTCTCGGCATTGTAGGTCGCCATTTTGATGGCGCGTTCCGGCAATTCAGCCAGATCATTTTTCCAATCCTCTCGATCATTCCAGACGGCGGTTGGATTTTTACCAAGATTGCTGGGCAGGGCGGTAGGATTGGGCTTGCTGCTCCAGACAATAAAGGCCTCGCCCTGATCGACTTTTTCCGGTTTTTCCCAGCGTCCGACTGCGGCTAATTCCGTTGGGGCAAAGGTGTAGGAGCTCATCCAGAGAGCTGTTTTGCCTTTGGCAGGGGCATCATCCCATTTTTCCAAGGAATTTCGACCAATCAGGTAATCTGACATTAAGCCGAGGATGAATAGGACGGAACAGAGCAGCAGATTGCTGACCAAGTTTAAGCGGGTCGATAATGCCGTCGCCAAACTGCCCATAGCCCAAACGGAAAAGACGATGAGCAACAAGGCGGGCACCAGAGCTGCGGACAAGCCGATGCGCTCTCCATTATAAGGCAGAAAATGGGCAAAAACAGCGACCAGAGGCATTAAGACCGTCAAAGCCAGTATGGCTGCCATTGGGAAAGAAGCGCGGGTGATATAGTTGTAAATGGCGGCGAGGATGAATGCTAGAGCAATGGAGCCGAAATAGACCCCCATGACCCAGAAGTCGAGGCGGAATTGATCCGAAGCAATGCGCAGGCTGATCAAGGTGGCCAGGCAGCAGAGAAAGCAAAAAACCGTATTGGCAGTCAGAATTCCGAGCATTTTAGCAATGATAAAAACCGGGCGCGGCACCGGTTTGGAGAGCAGTAACAGAGCTGTTCCGTTATCAATTTCTCTGGCAATTGCGTAACTTGCAATCAGAATAGCCAGCCCCCAGCCGAACATCATCATTGTCGCCATAGCACTGTCAATGACCAACTTTTCTTGGGCGCTGAAAACGAACAGGGAAAAAATCGGGAAGAGGCCAATCAGGCAGAGGGTTACCAGTGTCAGCAGCAGGTAGATCGGTTCCCGCAGACTTTCCCGGAACGTATTTTTGGCGATTTGATAAAAAATGGTAAACATAAGCTGGACCCCTGCGTTTGGAAAAAGACTAGTTGTTCGAGATGCCGGATTTTGCCAGTCTTTCCTTGCTATCGTTGAACTCTTTCAACAGCCCGGGCTGATTCAACAGTTCACCCAACATCCGGGCATTGAGCGACCAATCCTGACTGTTATAGATCATCACGGGAAATTTACTGCGAATCTGATCGATGAATTTCTGCGGGACATATTCATTGCCGCCGACGATGACAATTCGTTTTGGATTAATGAAACTGACGATGTCAATAAATTCATCTTCCTCGATCTGTTGGACTTTACTGGAAGCCGGCATGAAGAAAATCTGCTGGGATTGATCGGCATCCAGGGAAAACAGGAGGATTGGTTGTTTTGTTTTGTACTGGGCCAGATCACAGAGTAGGCGGGAATTCATGTAGTTGCCGGTGACCATGAGGGTATTGGCGCGGGTGCGCCCTTCGCGACGGAAAGCACTGCAGCCGGTCGAACTGAAAAGAAGGAGAGCAAGACCAAAGGGAAGCAGGAAGAAGAACTTTTTCATTTTCAGCCTTTCTGATTGAAACCCGATACGAATTGGAAAAAACAGTAATTTGACAAAAAAATACGTTTTGCACTTTTTGTTTGTCGGTTAAATATTATACTATGTACAAAAACGAGAAAGTTTCAATCCAAAGCGCGCAAAATTCGCTGTTTATTTTCAAATTTAGTTGAAATTGGAGTAATTGTACGGATGTATACCCCCGAAGTACTATTAAAGGCAGTCGAAGGCCGGCGTCCCAATGCCGCCATTTTTCTGAGTGGTGGCGGCAGTAATGCCGAACAAATTTTGCGTCGGAATCAGGAAGTCCTGTCGCAGGGGAAGGAAGTTCCTTATGATTTGCGTGTACTGGTGACGGATGCCCCGGACACGAGCCGTGCCAGAGAATTGGGGGCGACTTATGGGATAGCGGTGGTGGAGGAAGATATTCGGGCTTTTTATCGAGCCAATGGGGAGGAACGTGTTTCCATCCGCACCCTACGAGCCCAGGAATTGAGAGACCAATGGAGTGATCTTCTGCGGCAGAAGTTGCGCCCTTACGCCATCGACTTTGCCGTTTTTGCAGGCTTTGTGCCGCTGACTAACCTGACCGCGGATTTCCCCTGCTTGAATGTGCATCCCGGCGACTTGACCTATTTGAAAGACGGGCGTCGTTATCTGGTTGGACTGCATCAGCGCCCTGTGGAACTGGCGATTCTGGAAGGGCATCAGACTTTGCGAAGCAGTGTGATTTTGGCTCTGCCTTATACGGGTCAGGGAGACGATATGGACAATGGCCCCATCCTCGGCATTTCCCCGGAAGTCACGGTGGAGCTGCAGGGAGAAAAACTGGCGGGTTTGCAGGCTATGGCTGCTGCCCGACCAAGCAAACGACCTGCCGCCGGCTTCGGCGACCGCCTGGCGGAATTGGCAAACTTCAACCTGGAACGGCTGAAACGCGGCGGCGATTGGCAGGTGTTGCCCGGCGTCGTGCGGGATTTCGCCAAAGGATCTTATGCATTGGCAGAGAACAAATACCTGTTCTACCGAATTGGAAAAAAATTTCATCCGGTGGAGACTGTCCTCGTCGATGGAGATAAAAGAGAAGCTTTGTTTGCTGGACAGGCGCTTTGATTTGTTTGTATAACGCACACGGACGAATTGTCGTCCACAACAAACCACCATTTGGGTGGTGAGGGCTATGGAGCGCCGGGGTCTCCTTGTCGCGGTTCGTTTTAGGCCAAAAAACGGAGGCGCCTGACGGATTGATCCGGGGACGGGAGCGGATCCGGAGCTGGAAGCTCCGGGCACATTCTGGGGAGGGAACGGGAGCGGATCCGGAGCTGGAAGCTCCGGGCACATTCTGGGGAGGGAGCGGGAGCGGATCCGGAGCTGGAAGCT
>JBAXYW010000327.1:0-4893 GCA_041670605.1 Lentisphaeria bacterium | reverse complement strand
TGGCTAAACGGGCGATCCATCTGGATGAATTTGCTTGGGATCTCTGGAATCTTTATTTTTCCCGAAATTTTGTTACTTCGGATTATGAAGTCAGCGACGAATCGTTCGTCTATGGCGGATTCCCCCGGGAGAATCGCGGGCGGAATCAGCGTTTTCTACAGAGATTACGCAATCGTGGCTATTGGGTTGGCTATGATGAACGGCTGCGCAATCCTGCTTGGGTGGCCTACCGCCTTTTTGAGGTTCAGGGAATGGCTGAGATTTTGCCACGTCCGGATTCTTTTTTTCCGGATGAACGAACCCTTATCCAGGTACAGAGCGAGGATTATACCGGCAGCGGTTTTGATCGTGGCCATATGGCGCCGAATTTTGCCATCGCGCGTTGCTATGGACGGGAGGCTCAGGAGGAAACTTTCCTGATGTCCAATATTGTTCCCCAGCGCCATGCCCTCAATGCCGGCCTTTGGAAAACGCTTGAAATGCGCGAAGCGATCAATTATCCCGCCCGTTTCCGGGAAATCTGGGTGCTTACGGGTCCGCTTTTCCGAAGCGACATGCCAAAAGTCCTGCCCTCCGG
This sequence comes from Lentisphaeria bacterium, assembly GCA_041670605.1. Classification (GTDB taxonomy): domain Bacteria; phylum Verrucomicrobiota; class Lentisphaeria; order Oligosphaerales; family Oligosphaeraceae; genus JAQVUB01. The sequence goes on along the minus strand of JBAXYW010000327.1, from coordinate 4,316 downwards.
AATCCCAATCCCGGATGCCTTTTATAAAATCTATCTCGATGAACTGAATGGAAAAATTCGTGCAACGGCTTTTCTTTTCGAGCAGGATGACAACAGCAAAGAAGCACTGGGAAAACGGCTCTGTTCCATCGACCATATCGAAAAACTTACTGGCTTGGATTTTTTCCCCGAATTAGACGAAGCTGTTCAGCAGGAACTTGAAAGCAATGTCGCAGCAAGAGCCTGGTAAGATGGCCGATACATGAACCCCAATCCACGAAATACGTCGCGAAAGACTTTTCTTCCGTTCGCAGAAAAATGGCGAGAGAATGAAAAAATCGTTTGAAAAAACCAAAAAAAACGATGAAATCTTTTTTTGTGATATTGCACTATTTTGAAAAAGCAGTATAGTATACTTTTCACCATTGTTGAATTGGTATAATTCGTTCCAATAGCACAGTATAGCGGAGGTTTTTTCATGGCACATAAAAAGGGTCAAGCAGCGAGCCGTAACGGGCGTGACAGTAATCCAAAGTACCGCGGTGTAAAAGCCTCCGGCGGGCAAAAAGTTAAGGCCGGCAGCATCATTTTACGCCAGTGCGGCACGAAATTCCATCCCGGAAAAAATACCGGTCTGGGACGTGATTTTACTGTTTTTGCTTTGTGCGAAGGGACGGTGGAATTTGTGAAAACCAGCCGCAAGATCAATGTGATCCCTACTGCACTTGAACAATAATTCCAGCCTGTTCGTTGAAGCCGATTTTTTTGTGGCAATTTGCAGCAGAAAAAATCGGTTTTTTTTTGTCCTTACGCAGGATGTTTTTAGGCACATTGTTTACTGCGTGGTTTTTGTTTGGTTAGGGAGTCAATCATGAAGCGTTTTTGTATTGTGGGCACCGGAGGACGCGGGACGGGTAGTTATGCCGAGCCGATTTTAAAAGAGTTTGCCGGGCGCATAGAGCTTGTCGGCCTGTACGATATCAATCCCTTGCGTTGTGAAGCCTGCAAGAAAATCATACAACGACCGGACATTCCGGTTTTTACTGATTTTATCGAGATGCTCGATACGGTACGGCCCGATGGGGTAGTTGTCACCACAAAGGATAGCACGCATGCGGAGTATGTGCTGGAGTGTCTGAAACGCAATCTTGCAGTGTATTCTGAAAAGCCTCTTTGCACGACTCGAAAGCAGTGTCTTGCAATTCGTCGGGCGGCTGCCAAAAGCAGCGCACCCAGTTATGTGACCCATAATATGCGTTTTGGGCCGGATATGGCCAAATTCAAGGAATTACTGCAACAGGAAGCGATTGGCAAAGTGCTGCATATTCAGTTTACTGAGACGCTGGATCGTTTTCATGGCGCGGACTATTTTCGCCGCTGGCACCGGCTTTATGACAATACCGGTAGTCTGCTGATTCACAAAGCGTCACACCATTTTGATCTGATTAACTGGTTTGCGGATTCCCGCGCAAAAACGGTTACCGGGCAGGGAGCCTTATCCTTCTATGGACGCAATGGAGCCTTCCGGGGAAAACGTTGTTCGACATGTCCGCATGCGGATGAATGCGAATTCTATGCCGACGTCTTTGCCAGCGAACACAATCGCATCCTTTATCAGGAAGCCGAAAAAGCGGATCAGTACTTCCGGGACGGCTGCGTCTTTGACCGGAAAATTGATATTCCGGATACTTATGCTGCGACGCTGGCTTTTGAGAATGGGATTATCGGCAGTTATTCATTGATTGCTTACGCTTCCTATGAAAGCATGCATATTGCAGTAGAAGGCAGCAAAGGGCGTTTGGAGTATATCAAACGCTATGGCACCAGTTGGGCTGTCGGGCACAAAAATGCCGCTCAAGAAGTGAGTTTGGCCAATGATGGTAAAGATGCAGATGATTCACGCAGTTTTATTCTGCTGACGGAGATGGGCAAAAAGATCGAGTATATTCCGGAAGTCCAGGTCACTGGCGGTCATGGTGGAGCCGATCCGGCTCTGCGGGAAGCACTGTTCTGCGGGATGACTGAAGATCCCTTTGGGCAACGAGCCCCGCTGGAGGATGGCATTCAGGCTGTCCTGGTTGGCATTTCGGTGATGGACAGCATTCGCTCCGGTGGCCGTCTGATCAATGTGCAGACCGGTAAATTTCTCTGACAATGAAGAGCAATCTCTGGAAGCATTATTCCGCTTCCGGAGATTTTTTTTTGGCGAACTGCAGCAGTTGTTCCCAGGTATACATGGGCAACTCTGCGGGCAGGGTCGGGGGCAGGGGGTTGCCGGGGTTTAATACTAAAACCGAAGGGAAGAAGCCGTTTTTTGCTGCTTGCAGTCCGGTTTCAGAATCTTCAAAAACCAGGGTGCGTTCTGGAGGGCTGCCCAGAGCTGAAGCCGCCATCTGTAACATGGCCGGATCCGGTTTGCGGATTTTTGCTTCTGAGATGGTCACAATATAGAAAAAAGAATCCTGTAGCCCGCAGACAGCGAGGCATCGCTCAATAAATTCCCTGGAGGAATTGCTGGCTAAAGCAATTTTTTTGCGGTTCTGCCAGTATTGCAGGAACTCCCGTACCCCGGGATAAAGGGACAGGATCATTTCTTCCCGGCGCAACAGGTCGGCTTTGTATTCTGTCACCTGCAAAGGGGAAATATTCGTGATGCCGAGCCGGGTAAAGATTTTTTCCGCCAGGGCAGCGCTAGTACTGCCGATGAAATCCAGGCAGTCGGCATAGGTCATCTCATAGCCGATCATATCGCGTAGCGTGCAAGCCATCGCTTTGATATGCAAGGGCTCGGTGGCCGCAATGGTATTATCCCAGTCAAAGATAAAATTGTCGTAACGAGAAAAATCCAGCATGTTGAAAGACGCTTGGCGGGTTTTGTTTATGCCTGGCTGAGTGCAATCATTGCCTCAATTGACTGGCGTGCGCGCAGCGCAATCTCAGAGGGCACCGTGATGACTGTCTGTTCGGTCTCCAGCGAATGCAGTACTTTTTTCAGGGTGTTTTTCTTCATATCTTGGCAGAGCAGACAGCCGGACAGATGGATGAACTCTTTGTCCGGAGCGGCTTTTCGCAGGGCATGCAGGATACCTTCTTCGGTGCCGACCAGAAATTTCTTTTCCTGGCTTTGCTGCACCAGTGTCAGCATTTGTCCGGTGGAAAGCACGAATTCTGCGGCCTGCTGCACTTCTGGGCGGGTTTCCGGATGCACCATCAGGGGAACGCCGGGATAACGGGCTTTGACTTTTCGGGTGACTTCCCCGGTCAGCTGTTCATGCACCGGGCAATAGCCATCCCAGAGGATTAATTTTCGCCCCAGCTTCTGCTCGACAAATTTGCCTAAAAACTGATCCGGGACAAAAAGAATATCGCAATCCGGCCCCAGGCTGGAGACGATTTTTACGGCGTTGGAGGAGGTGCAGCAGACATCGCTTTCCGCCTTGATTTCTGCGGTTGAATTCACATAACAGACGACTTTTGCTCCAGGATGCTTGGCTTTGAATTGGCGCAATTGCTCGCCGGTGATCATATCTGCCATCGGGCAGCCGGCATCTGGATCCGGCATGATGACTTTGCGCTCCGGATTCAGGATAGCGGCTGTTTCGGCCATGAATAAAACACCGCAGAAAACAATCAAATCCGCCTTATCGAGTTTGCTGGCCTCGACGCTGAGTCCATAGGAGTCTCCGACATAGTCGGCGATATCCTGAATTTCAGCAGGTTGATAGGTATGCGCCAGGATGACAGCATTCTTTTCCCGCCGGAGGGTATTGATCTTTGTAATCAGGTCGCTCATCGCGCATCTCCATGCTGATTGGGTAAAAAAGAAAAATAATTCCTGCTAGCAATTTTACAAGCCAAATACGTTGCGTCCAGGGCAATCTTTATGGAGCATTTTCACCATTATGCCCATGAAAAATCGTGAAAAGATCGAGTTGGGTGTGGTACTGCTAGCTCTTTTTAATGCCCCACAGACATACGGACAAACTTGGGGTGGACTAACATCCACAACCTAAACAATTTATCCGGAGCTTGGTGTCATTTTATCATGAGTGCAAGAGAAAAGAAATTCTAACGCTAGATAAAAACCATTACCTAACTTGCCGACCAGCAATTCCGTACCAAGCACCAAGCATTAAGGGGGCACAGCCCGCGTCCCCGTTCTGTTGGCGGTCGCTTGCGAGCGCCGGAAACGGGAGCGGATCCGGAGCTGGAAGCTCCGGCCACATTCGGGGGAGGAAACGGGAGCGGATCCGGAGCTGGAAGCTCCGGCTACATTCGGGGGAGGGAACGGGAGCGGATCCGGAGCTGGAAGCTCCGGCTACATTCGGGAGCGGGAG
>JBAXYW010000326.1:0-4896 GCA_041670605.1 Lentisphaeria bacterium | reverse complement strand
TTCTCCCGCGGGTTTATCTGCTTGAGAAGCCTTACCAAGAAATCTGAAAATCATCGCATTGACATTCGCAAAATGTTTATCAGCACTCTGGGAAAAACTGGCGGCTTCCTGCAAATTCCGATCATCCAATGCTTTTTCGGCCGTTTGCAAGGCATTCAATCCCTCCGTATAACTTTTGCCGGCACGAGCCAGATATTCTTCCGTACTTAAGGCCATATCATCCTCTGAAACGGCCTCTTCTTCACTTTTCAGCTTGCTCTCTAATTGTTGAATAGACTCCAGATCAATTTCACTTGAACTCCGATCCGCAGCTTGTGCAAGCTCTTCTGCCAAAGCCGGCAATTGCAAAAGACAGAAAAAAGACAGCACACAAAACAAGCTTATTGCGCTGAACAAGTACGGGAATTTATTATTCTCTTTTGCCATAAAATGTTTTCCAACTTCTTACCGGAATCAAACGGGTTCGAAGTCTCCTTCTGATTGGGGGTACAATGAGCTATGATTATGAATAACAATGTTTTGTTTTAAGATAAATGCACTTCAACGCCGCAAGCGACGTCTTTGGATTATGCCAGGCTGGCTCTCGCGAGTCTCTTGATTCAACGAACTCCTGGAACCATCAACTTCGGGGATAAAATCCTTTTTCGGATCGAGAGGCTTGACAGTGAACTCCGAAATCACTTTCCCCTTTTCTTCATCGAGTCTTCCAATGACCAAATCATCTCTACCGCTACCACTAAGTATCCGGTAAAATTCCTTATTTTCGTTCCTGTTTTTCGTTTTTTCCAAAACAAATTCTTCACCGATCTTGCGAACCACAAAAACTTTCCGGCTGTTTCTCAAGCGAGAATGGAGATAGAGCATTTGGGCGGTTGGAATTTCCTCTTCAACCACTTCTCCCATTGGCATATTATAACTCTTCCCGTCGCTGCTTTCAACTGTAACAGCGTCTTTTGCTTCATTAACGCCAGTAATTTTATAGCCCGCAACGATTTCTTCGTTAATTTTTACTGCTTGACGCGCCCCACGGCCAACGAGAAACTCGACTTTCCAATCAGATTTGAGCTCACTGTCCAAAGTGCGTACACGGTTAAACTGGAAAGGGAGTTGCCGGTTTACTACCTGAATCGCGCGCAAAAGCAGTGCCAACGGAGGAAAGTCATTGGCGTCGTCCATATTTGTTTTAGCCTGGTATTCTTCAATATTCAGAAAGCTATCATCGTCCGCATCAAAAAAAGCATCATAGGGATCCAGGTAATTAAGAAAGCTCCATTGCTGCTCTTCCAAATCCGGGATCCCATCACCATCCGTATCATCCTCCGCCGTAACATCTTTATAAGGATCTTGAACCTGACCACAGAAAATACATTTATCAACTTTTACGTGAAAAACATGGCCACATTGAAAATTCTTGCATAATATATAACGTTTTGCTTGCAACAACCCCCCTTTTTTTGCATCCTTAACCGGCTCATTGATCGCCACTCTCAGCCGGGGATCACGAAGACAAGCCATGGCAGGCCTAAGACTCGACAAATCCAAGGCGGGTAAAATTTTCTTCCCGCTGACTTTTGAGTTCGCCTCAGTAAAAGTATTCTCAAGCTGTTTTTGTTCGCTGCCAACGCCATTAACAACAAGAAAAATACCACCAATCAGGCAAAGCAGGCAGGCACCCAAAATCAGCTTCTCATAATGTTTAGCCAATAATTCCAAGCTGTTTAAATCCTTCTTTTTTATTCAAACTTTTTGAATTCGTACAGATCAAAGCGGACATTCATGGTCACATATTTCTTTTCAAAAACGAGGAAATCCTGCCGTTTTGGATCGGGGACAATCAAACGGCTTCGACTGGCCGATTGATTCGTTGCTTCGGAATCCCCACTTTCTGTTGGGAACAAGGATCTTACGGCTGGGTTCCTTCGCTCTCCGACACTTCGCCCGGATTCCGACCGTCGCGCTGCCATTCCACCATCCGGCATCATCATACCACCCTGCCCTGGAAACTCACCGGCATTATTCCCACTTGACAGGGTCGTTGCCTGATTCCGTTCTGCATTGGCTTTTTGATAATCCAGCACAACCTGAGCATACCGATCCTCGGCATTATAAGTAACGTTTTTAATATAAAACAACATTTTCGTATCGTTTGTCATTTGATTCAAAAAAGTTTGTCCGACCTCGACATCGCAATGAACGGAGAGCCAGATTGGCGTCACACTATAGATATCTTCTTCTTGGATTGCAAAACCCAAAGGCCATTCCAGCTGAAGAACCTCTTTGATGCCGGCTTCTGCAATTTTCTTGAGGATTTGATCATAAATGAGCAGTTGTCGGAACAGGGGATAAAATTCGGTAGAGCTGACACTTCCCCGCGCCACAATCCCCGAAAACTCTTTTGCCAAACCCGGGAAATCAATATCATTTTGCAGTACAAAATCGGTCATCTGCCGAATTTTTTCGTTAATTTGTTTCAAAGCTTCCGGGCTGGTCAACGGCAAAACCGGTTTGATGGCATAGGTATTTGCTAGTACGTCCCGGCTGCCGCGGTAAAATTGTTCCGCCCCTTCAAAATTAATTTTAGCCTGTATCAGGTTTTCCAGTTCGGCTCCTTTCTCCGCGGTTAATTTGTACCCTTCTTTTGCCACCCTGTCAAAAAAGGTCATTTGCTCTGTGACTTTCTGACTTTGCGCTTTCATCCGCCCCGCGGTTTTCACCATGAAAACCAGCAAAACACAGGCCAGGATAACACTAATAATCCCGCAGATCAACAAGCCTAAATTCTTTTTGACAAAGTCCATTTCTTATTCCATTTTTATTGAAAGAATCACTGCCACGGCGGGGGATAGAAAACAGGCGGACAGCAGCCCTCATTTTCCTTGGTACTGCGTATATTCCAGCGGAAAATCCAGTTTGATCTGCAAAGTGAAAAAACCGGCATTTTTGATCTCAGGATTCTCTTTGAACTGCTTCAACGTCGTCATTTTGGGTTCCGCGCTGAATAAGCGAGAGGAGCGCAGCCGTTCAACAAAAACGGTTTCCGGAGAGCTGGAAACAACGCCTAATGCCGCAACGGCTGGGGATTCATTGCCAGTCTCGTCTGCCACGGGCTGAGCCGCAACGGGCTGTAAGAACGGGAATTCCGGTTCCGGCAGATTGGTCACTTCGGCAGCTCCTTTTGTAGGAACAACAAAAGCACCAGTAATTTCCAGTCCCCCAATTTGCACGACTTGACCCACCATTGTGTCTGCGATTCCCCCTCCCATTCCTGGTCCGCCGCCGCCAAACATCATCGCAGGATCGCCGGAAGAAAAAAGATCTTGCTGGGGAGCACTACCGTCAACCGTAGTCGGCCCGACAGAGGTCGGCTCAAAGGCTTTCACCTCGCCAAAAATTGGTTTTATGGATGTCAGCCAAAGATCATCCGGCTTGAGACGATAAATCTCATTCAACAACAAGGGCCATGTAGCACGCTGCATCAACTGAGCAATCAAACTTTTGCATTGTCCCTCCATTTGTTGTGCGCTGGAATTCATCCGCTCAATTTTAGTCAAATTCGGCTCATACTGGCCTCGCAACCCTTCCAATTTTTTAGCACAATACTCCGCCGCATTGGCACGTGCGGACAGGCCAATCCAGATGGTTGCGAGTAAAACCAGCACTGAAATCATCGCCGCTACAAAATATGGTTTTTTGGCCGAGAGGGTTTGCTGACGCCGGATTTCTTTGGGCAGAAGACTGATTTCAATCGGACAAGCAACCCCAAAACGAAGCCCCAAACCGATCGTTTCGCTGAACATATGAGCGACCTCGCCAAGGCGCTGCCGGTCAACACTGGGCAAAATATTCACGACAGGGAACGGATTGAAATATTCCACTGGTATACCCAGCTTTTCAGAAAAGAACAAATCACAATAAGTTAAAATTGAACTGCCGCCGGTGAGATACATTTTACTCGGCGCACTGCCTTTCTGTTGCGCTTTATAAATACTGATGGAACGCGAAATTTCACCATGCAGACGAGCCATCACATTGCGGATGATTTTTGAGACGCTGGCCGCCGTTTCAGAACCGGGTTCAGCATATGCACCACCCAACGAAACAAAGCCATGGTGGCGTTTCAATTCTTCGGCTTCCGGAAAACCGATGCCAAATTCCTTGGCAATTTGCTGGGTTATGGAATATCCCGCAATCGGTATGGTTCTGGCAAAAAAACGTTCCCCTTCCACAAAAATCAGGTTGGTGCTGCGACCGCCAATATTCAGCACAGCAACACACGCGTCTTTGCCCAAATCATTTGCCCGGGCAGTATTGTAACAGCACACGGGTGCAACGTCCACAAGAATCGGTTCCAGTCCCACAGAGGACACTGCTGAAGTGAACTGCTCAACGATGGCGTCTTTAATCACTACAGACATGACGTCAACCGCCTCCGTGTCATCCCCGGCAATAAGCTGATAATCCCAAATCACCTCATCGATGGCAAAGGGGATATTGCGCCTGGCTTCAAATTCGGCCAACTGTTTAATCTGTTTCCGATCATAGTTGCCGTAAGGAATTTTGCCGAAACGCAACAAAACAGACTGACCTGACATTGACAACAGAGTTTTACGGGCACGGCTACCGCTTTCTGCCAGCATCTGCCGCAGCAAACCGGCAACCACCCCCATTCGGGTATCCTCAGAAAGTTCCTCTTCATACTCGCGATAGGCGAATACCGATAAACTCATGGTTCCAGCAGCATCATACTCAAATTCACAAAGCTTGATGCTGGTAGCTCCTATATCGATTGCCAAAATTCTGTCATTTTTCGCCATATTATATTCCACTGACTGCGCCGTAATCAACGGCTGCTCTCAAAGGGTTCTGAAAAAGGAAACACACCTCAGCTTTGAGTGA
>JBAXYW010000325.1:0-4913 GCA_041670605.1 Lentisphaeria bacterium | reverse complement strand
GAAAGAATTTACGCCTTATTAGCCTTGCTCGTAGGAGTCTGGTTGGGGTGGAGTTATCCGCTCATCCAGGTTCGCAAGGCGGCAACAGAACGCAAGGAAAGAATCTCTAAAATTTTGCCTTTTGCCATTGATCTTTTGACCGTAGCCACGCAATCTGGACAGGATTTTGGGGCAGCATTGCGCAATTTGGTCGGCAGCGGTTTTACCGGTCCACTGATTACCGAATTTGGCATTGTACTACGGCAGATCGAGCTGGGAAAAAATCGGGTTGAGGCTTTACGAAGCATGGCTGACCGGATTCAAATCGAGGAATTCCGTTCGCTGGTGACAGCCATTGTGCAAAGCACGGAATTGGGTGCCAGTCTTACCCAGACAATGAAGATTCAGGCCGAAGAAATCCGTCGGGCTCGTTTTCACCGGGCTGAACGTCGGGCTGCCCGAGCTCCTTCTATCATGTTGTTACCGACTGCCTTGTTTATTCTGCCGGCGGTTTTTATCATTATTTTCACTCCTATCATCATCAGGGTGATTGATTCCGGAGTTCCCATTGGACGCTAAAACGGTTTGCCGTGAAGCAGTAGCGCCAGTGCCCTTTATGGAGAAAAAGAGATGTTGACATTAATTGTGATACGAGGTTCCTTGAAAGGCCAGTTTTTCCCTTTGAAACCGGGAGAGCATATTCTGGGGCGTTCGCATTCGGCCTTTATCAAGTTTGAAGAAGAAGACGTTTCCGGTAAACATTGCGTCATCAAAGTGGCTGACGGTAAGGCGACGATCGAAATTTTAAGCCGAGCCGGTATCAAGATCGACGGACAACAGGTCGAAAATAGGGTCGAATTGCAACATGGCAATGTTATTGAGATTGGAGCCGACAATGCTTTGCGCTTTGAAAGCAATGCCGAAACAGTTGGAAGTACGAAAACCCGGGTGCCCGAATCAGCCGTCGTCAACAATGAAGCCAATACTATTAATATTTCCGACCAGGCCAATGCAGATGATGACCAGGAGCAATTGACTATGGTGGGAGCCGCCCGCAACTTCGAAAATCTGCGTTTGGATGTTAATCGCTTGAAGAAAAGCCAGGCCGCCGCCAGTGCTGAAGATGCTGCCGGGCATACTATGTTGCCGGGAGACGGCACTCAAGTTATGCACACCCGTTTTGCCAGCCAGGATGAAATTGCCGGAATCCGGGATGCCAGCATGGCGAAAAGTCGGCGGCGGCTGGGCGTCATGGTAAGTTTGCTGGTAATTGTCGTGGTCACCGGAATTCTGCTTTGGCCAAAACAGCCTGAACCGGAATTAAACGTTCGCTGGCCGCAAGATGCCAATGGCAAGGATTTGATGGAAATGCAAGCTTCACTGCTTGGATCGGCCAAAGAAGGCGGCATTGATCTGATGATTCCGGCTGGTATGCAACCAGTGCTGGAAAAAACCGACCAGCTGATGAATATTACGACCTGTGTTGGCAAAGAACGCGACATCCCAATGCAAATCAGCTTCGAACGATATGAAGACCCACGTAATCTCTCCTGCAACCGTTCACAAGCCCTGACTCATTGGATGAATTACAAGCGCAACAGCAATGAAAACTGGAACTTTGGGGCACCGATGCCACTCGGTTTTATGGGCTATGGAAATGGTATCCCCTTTCTGCAACTGACTTATCGGCGCCAGGCGCCTGGCAGCGGCGGATGGGGCGGCAGACTCTTGTTCTTTCGGCATGGCTCAATCAGTTTAATCCATCGGGTCGAAGTCCCAGAAGTGGAATTGAGCCGTTGCTCATGGATTCTGTCTTTGACAATGCTGAAAATTTCTCCGGATTTGTGTTTGACCTATTGGGAAGGCAGCGATCAAAATTCTTCTGGTACGGCTGAAGAATATTTGAATCGGGCCCGCAACGAATTGCGCAAGGTTTCGCCCGGTGCCTGGTGCAGCGTTTTGAATGATATCTGGCTGGCTTTATGTAAAACTCCGGCCAATGCGCCTATGCAGGTCGAGGCCTACGAATTGATGCGGGGCTTGCGTTTATTGCAAGGACAATGGTTCAACGCCCAACTTCTCAATTATTACAGCGCCCAAACCGATGGGAACAAAGAAGAACTCGCTAAAGTAGTGGCGATTTGTCGGGCTGTTTTCAATGATCCTAATGATGCAAGATACTACACGGTACGCAAAGTCCGCTGGTAAAGAGGGGATATTGATGTTGTTTTTGACTTTAGAACATAATGGACAACTGGTGGCAGAATTATCGGCTGACCAAATTGAGACTGAAATCAGCATTGGCAGGGATCCCTCCTGTCAATTACGGGCCTCGGTAGAGGACAAGTTGATCAGCTCCCGACATGCTGTGGTTAAAAAACGGGGCAAAAATTTTCTGATTCAGGATGCTGACAGTCGCAATGGTATTTTTCTACGTGGCAAAAGAATAAGTGGTTGCAAGTTGCGTCCTGGCCTTAAATTGACGATTGGCGAATCGATTCTGGTGGTTGAGGAAGTTAAAAATGCCGAACGTGGCGCCAGCGTTCACAAGTTGGTGGCTTTAAATGGGCCGTTGAAGGGGAAAAAAATCCCGCTGCAAGCGGAAACGATGCTGATTGGCTCTGATCCAGAAGCACAAATCCCATTGCTGGACCTCTTGGTCTCCAAAAAACATGCTGATCTTTTGCTGAAAGTTGATGGAAGCTGCTGGATCAAAGACTTGGAAAGCCGTAACGGCACTTTTGTCAATGGGGTCAAACTGACTTCCGGAGCTGAACGACTTTTGAAAAATAATGATCGTTTGGGAATCGCTCAATTTGAGTTGCGTTTTGAGGACGGCGCTTTTGAACATCGAGATTCCCGACTTTGGCTGCGGCTGTTCATTGCCCTTCTGACAGTGGGATTGGGCTTGTTGGCTTACCAGGGGTATATGGCTATTAAGCCCAGTGCTGAGGTCTTCCTGAATAATGCCCGACAACTCGCGTTTGAAGAAAACTTTGATGGAGCCCGGCTGCTGGCCAAAGATGTCTTTGTCGCCAAAGGAGCGGAAAAAAATGCCCCGGCGGCAACCGAATTGTTGCGGCAAATCGATGTCTGGGAAAAAACCCTGACGACTTGGCGGCAGGCTGGTGCCGCTTTGGAAGCTAAAAGCTGGACTAGTGCCGCCCGGCTGCTGGCCGCACTCCAAGTTGGTGGAGCTGAAAGCTGGGCTTGGAATGATGAAGCCGGCTTGTTGCGACAACAGGCAAACACGATGAAAAACAGCCTGGATAACATGCTAAGAGCCAAAACAATGCTGCTGCGGGACGACTGCGATCTCGTTGAGCTGCAAGAAATCGGCGCCAAAATGAATCGTCTGACTGGTTTTCCAGCCGGTAAGGCCTACGGAGCCGTCCTAAAAAAAGAAATGGAACTGAGCGTAAATCGTATTAATGAATTGATGACGCAAAATCAAAAACTGAGTGAATTGCTCCAGGATATCAATCATGAAAAAAGTTCTTTTGAAAAATTGGCTGTTACCATTGCCGCTTTACAGAAGGATGGCGCGCCGCAATTAAGACGCCGGGCTGACATGGTTATCGAACCACTGAAAGGCCTGCACCGGGCTCAAGTTATATTGCAGGAAGGTCGGCGTTTGATTGCGGATGCTGAATTTGAAGCCGCCGCCAAAATGGAATTGGTGTTGCCCAGCCTAGAAAGTTGCTCAATTGATGCTAATATTTCCAATTGTCGAAAGGCTTTGGATGCCCAAGGTGAAAAAGTAAGAAACATGTTGAACCAGGCCCGATATCTTTACAGTCAATATATTGCTCTAGGAGAAAACAACAGTGTTGAGCTGGAAGGCCTGAATGCTCTCCAGGATAAGGCGCAAATGGCTAAAGTTTTTGCTTGTGACATTCTGGATGGACCCTTGCCAAAACATTTCCGGGCGGTTCCGGCCAGCGTTTATGACCGCATTTTGGGTTTTGAGGAGTTTTATTTGTTTCTCAATGCGCTTCCGGAAAAAACGTCTTCTCAAGCGATGGCGGACTTGCCTTTCATCAGTTTGTTGTCCTTGACGGTACAGCGTTTAGCCTACGGTTCTCGCTTGCGCCATTTTATTGAAGAAGCTGACTTCAGCCATTGGTTGCAAAATGGCAAGCTGGCGGCGACAGCCGAAAAAATCAAAAAAAACGAGCTGAAACGGGATGAAATTATCCAGCAACTACTGCAACAGGCCGAAAATGGTCAGGGACGGGAAGCTATTATCGCGGCTGCAATTGCCGAAAAACTCTGCCCGGAAAATCATCAATTAACTCTGAAAGGGCAAGAATTGGTGCCTTGGTTGGTCGCTCAATTGAAAGATCTGCGCCGACAAATTAACGAATTACTCAGTGAGTTTGATCGTTCGGGCCCCTCGGTGCAAATTCAGCTTCGTGACCAAATCATTGGTTTGGGAATTCCTGGAGACTTCTCATTGCGGCGGATGTGGGCCTTGCGGGAAGCGGCAAAGTAGTGCCAATTTCAGCAAAATCGATTTGGCGTTATGCCATTCAGCTTTGTTTTTTTGCTGAAGCGTTTATAGTCATGCAGTGAAAGCAAATAATGTCAATATCGGATTTGGAAAAGTAGAGCTCAAGTTCGTATACCGAATTTTCGCATTGTGGCTTTGCCGCTGAAATCACTATTTCATTTTTTCGTCTAGCTGGTTAGTGTTTACGATTAAGAAAGGTTCAATATGCAGTTTTCCCATATCGAGATGGGCATCATTACCGATGTTGGTAAAGCACGACAAAACAATGAAGACGCTGGTATCATTATGCCGGAATTGGGCTTTTGCGCCGTCGCTGACGGTATGGGGGGCGCTGATGCCGGGGAAGTAGCCAGTGCTTGGGTGATTAATAACGTACTGAAAAAGCTGAAAGGCAAAAAGGATGTCTGTCCCGAAGAACGCT
>JBAXYW010000324.1:0-4917 GCA_041670605.1 Lentisphaeria bacterium | reverse complement strand
TTTTAGGAAAGTCATGGAGGCTCCATGACTTTTTATGATAGTGTATGATTCTGCTTGAAAGTTTACTTTGGAAAGCTATTTTTTTTTCGTCATGCAGAAATCATCCAGCCCACCCAACCGGGGGCCTCCTACCCTAAAAATTTGGACGCGCGCGGGAGCAGAATGTCACCAAAAAATGAAACTGGTTCCCCAAATTACCCGAAAAGCAACTATTTTCTCTCTTCGTCTTGATTTTTACCGAAAAAGGCACTATACTTATAAACATACCGCAAATATAGCGCTGTAACCGAGTCAAAAAAAAACTTTGGCCAGTTAAATTTCTCCTCTTGTTAAGTAATTATGTTTTTCCCGTGTTGATTTTTGTCAGTGTGGAGAAGGTATTTTTCATTTGTTGAGCTGTATATCCTCGGGGTAGTCTGATGGCTTTGATAGTAGTCACTGGCGGTATTGGAGCGGGAAAAACAACGGTACTGGCAAGATTCAAGCAGCTCGGTGGCGAAGTTCTTGATGCGGATGACACAGTTCATTCTCTGTATCAGCGCAATTCGTTCCTGTACCAAGCCATACAAAAACGCTGGGGAAATACCATTTTAACCCAAGATGGTATGCCGGATCGGAACAAAATTGCCCAAGTGGTTTTCCAGTCCGAGCAGGAGCTAAAGTGGCTGAATTCTTTGCTGCACCCGCTCGTAAAAGAGATCATTCAATCTGCCGCCCGCCGTTGTCCCTCCGGATTGTATTGTGCAATACCCTTGTTTTTTGAATGTGGTTGGGAAGAACCACAGGCTGTTTTCAGCATTGGTTTATGGTGTGATCCCCAGACACAAAGAAACAGGCTGTTGCAACGTGGCTGGAGTGATCAACAAATCCAGGCCAGATTAAAACAACAGCTCAGTATGGATGAAAAACTGCGGCGCAGTGATTTTGGCATCATCAGCAACTGCTCTTGGAAAAATTTGTACCGCCAATGTGATGTAATCTATCAGAGCATTCAACAACATCTGCACAAATTCTCTGACTGATACGTCCTATCTCTGCCCCAGTCCACTACCCTCAGACGCATGGTATGGACAGAACATTCGTTCCAGCTTGACAAAAAATGTTTTCCCCCCATCTTTTTTTATTCATTTTTTTCTCATTCTATATTTTTAAATTCCGTTAAACGAAAGAAAAAACAACCCAATGACTACTGATTCTGAGCAAAATTCATCCGCCCCAGTCCCAACACCTGTTGTTGCGGCTAAAAGCGAAACCGAGAAGCCGCGCCGCCCCGGACGTCCCAGGAAAAAAACACCGTTGGAAATGAAATCGGCAACATCCGGAACGGCAAGTAAACCCGAAGTGAAAAAAAAGGCAACCGTGCACAAACCCGAAGTGGAAAAAACAGCACCTGCGAGCAAACCCGAAGTGGAAAAAACAGCACCTGCGAGCAAACCCGAAGTGGAAAAAACGGCACCTGCGGGCAAACCCGAAGTGGAAAAAACGGCACCTGCGAGCAAACCCGAAGTGAATAAACCCGCAACAAGTCAAGGACACGGAAACAAAGCAATGCCATCCGAAGTCACCCCGGACACCACTCCCCGTTTCATACCGAAAGTCGTGTACGAACAGGATGCCGTGAATTCAAGAAATGACAGTAGCGGGCGGGGAGAAGAAGGGGGAAACAATCCCAAATCTGCGCCAAAATTTTCGTTGAATTTTGGTCGTGCCATCCTGCCTTTAGCGGGGACTTCCGGTCTGGTCAGTCTTTCGGATGGTCAACCTCAGCCTTTGCGCACCTCCCAAAAACCAGCGGCTCCGCAACATCCTCAGACAGTCGCTACTCCGCCGCCACCCATGGACAAAGAGAAGCCTTTCACCCCGTCCCCGGTTGCGCCAAAACCCGTTTTTTACCGTTCAGATTCCCCTATCTCCAGCCAGGCAAATGCCGCCAACGCACGGATGAATCGCCCCAACCGAAACACGCAACGCAACCCGCGACGCAATAGTAAAAACTCCAATCTCAGAGGACTCCCTCAGAATTTTGAATATGAAGAATCCAGTTCGATGGATGAACAGGGCAATCTTGCGGATTACAATCTGCCGGATCGCGCTTTGCGAGAAGCCATGGATTTAGCCCATCTGCAAAATCTGGAAATGCCGGATTTGCTAAAAATCGGCGAGGCCTTGAATATTGAGGATGCCGGCACCCGTAGCAAGCATGACCTTATTTTTGAAATCATGAAAAACAATACGCCGGACGCCAATGGCATCATGTATGGCAGTGGCGTACTGGAAGTCATGTCGGATGGGTTTGGTTTTCTACGCAGTTCTTCGTTCAGTTATCTGGCCTGTCCGGAGGATATTTATCTGAGTCCCTCTCAGGTTCGCCGCTTTCTTCTGCGCACCGGGGATACCGTTGTCGGCCAGATTCGACGTCCCCGGGAAAAAGAGCGTTTTTTTGCCATGACCAAACTGGAAACCATCAATGGCGAAGCTCCGGAACGCAAAAAAGATATCATCCCCTTTGAGAATCTGACTCCATATTACCCCACCAAACGTCTGGTGCTCGAACGCGAACCCAACGAAATTTCCTGCCGGGTCATTGACCTGGTTACCCCGGTTGGGCGTGGACAGCGCGGGCTGATTGTGGCGGCTCCGCGTACCGGAAAAACCGTCATCCTGCAAAAAATTGCCAACAGCATCACCACGAACAATGATGACATTGTGCTGATCGTTCTGCTGATCGATGAACGCCCGGAAGAAGTGACGGACATGAAACGCATGGTACAGGCTGAAATCGTCAGTTCCACCTTTGATGAACCGCCAGATCGTCATGTACAGGTCGCCGAAATGGTTATCGAAAAAGCAAAACGCTTGGTCGAACACGGGCAGCATGTCGTCATCCTGCTGGACAGCATCACCCGGCTGGCTCGAGCTTATAATACGATTGAACCGCATTCCGGGCGTATTCTCTCCGGCGGTGTCGATGCCAATGCACTGCATAAACCCAAACGCTTTTTCGGAGCCGCCCGAAACATTGAAGACGGGGGCAGCCTGACCATCCTGGCAACAGCTCTGGTCGACACCGGCAGCCGTATGGATGAGGTTATCTTTGAAGAATTCAAAGGCACCGGAAATATGGAATTGCATCTGGATAATTTCCTCTCTGACAAACGCATTTATCCGGCCATCAACATCGAAAAGAGTGGCACCCGAAAAGAAGAACTGCTGATTCCGGCCAATGAACTCGAACGCATCTGGGCCTTGCGAAAAGCCCTGAGTGGAACCCATCTCAATGATGCTATGGAGATGATTATCAGCAAGTTGAAAAAAACCGGCAGTAATGCGGAATTCCTGATGTCCCTGCAAATGAAAAATCCCTGAGCAAAAAAAAAAGTCTTTATTGGAATTGCATTCTTTTTTTCATCGTGTATGTTTGGCTTTTGTCTGAGTTTTATGGTTTCAGACAAGGTTGTTGTTGCCCTTTCTTAAGCCACACATTACGCGAGCCAATGGAGGATAATAAGCATGGCTAGAGAAACGATTAAATGCCCACATTGTGATTGCAAAGTGCTCCTCAGTGAAGTGGAAAAAGAAGATGGCCTCTGCCCGGAATGCGGGCAGCTTGTGCTTTCTTCCAACCTCTTCGATGAATTCGATGAGGAAGAAGATCTTGAGTTGGATGAAATCGAAGAGACGGACTTTGAGGATGATTTCGACGAGGAAGACGAAGCGAATATTGACGAGGATACCGGGGGAGAAGACGATTTTGAAGATGATCCCCCGATCCATCGCCAGAACCCACACAAGCGGAAGAAAAAGTTTGAATGATCTGCTCCTTGCCTTTGGACTGTTTTTTTGACGATCAGGCCTTTTTCTCTGAAAAGGGAAAAAATGTTCATTTTGCGGTCCGGCAGGCAATCCGGAACAGAGCCGGGTTCTGGTTGAGCGCCCGATCTGCGCGATCAGGTTTGAAATTTGAGGTACTGCAGTGTCCCAGGAAAATGAGAATGAACTGAATTTCAATCCGATTGAAGAAGGAGAATACGGTTCAGGAACGATTAAAACCCTCAGCCCACGCGAACATGTCCGTTCCAGGCCTGGAATGTATATTGGTCGCTTGGGCAATGGGGATCACCATGATGACGGTATTTATGTCCTGTTGAAAGAAGTCGTCGATAACAGTGTCGATGAATTCGTCATGGGACAGGGTCGAAAAATCGAAGTTATGGTAGCCGAAGACAACTTGGTGACGGTACGGGATTATGGCCG
Organism: Lentisphaeria bacterium; assembly: GCA_041670605.1. Lineage (GTDB taxonomy): Bacteria > Verrucomicrobiota > Lentisphaeria > Oligosphaerales > Oligosphaeraceae > JAQVUB01. Next base: position 663 of record JBAXYW010000324.1, on the reverse strand, counting down.
TGGCATCCCCCTTGACAAAGTCACCGAATGCGTCTCTAAAATCAATACCGGGGGAAAATTCATTACTGGGAAAGATGGGATTAAACGCCCGTTTTCCAGTTCCATCGGCCTCAATGGAGTCGGCCTGAAAGCCGTGAATTTCCTTTCCGAAGAATTCATCGTCACTTCCTGGCGCGGCGGCAAAACCGTAAGTGCCAATTTTGCGGAGGGTTTTTTTGTTTCCGAACAAAGTTCGGAAAGCGATCAACCGAATGGGACAGAAATCAAATTCCGTCCCTCGCATGAAATTTTCCCAGAATATCATTATGACTTCAAGCTTGTGCGTCGCCGGATGCAGCATTATTCCTGGTTGAATAGCGGTCTGAGTCTATATTGCAATGGGGAGCGTTTTTTTTCTCGTCGCGGGCTTTTAGACTTGCTGGACTCCAAATTGGAATCGGATGCGCTTTATAATATGATTCATTATAAATCCGAGACGATGGAGTTTGCGTTTTGCCATACCGGCAGCTTCAATGAAAATTATTATTCCTTTGTCAATACCCAGTTTACCAGTGACGGAGGCACCCACCTGACCGCCTTCAAGGAAGCGATTGGCAAGGCCATCAATGAACTGGCACCCAAGCCCTTGGAATATGATGACATCCGCGGCGGGATCATCGGGGC
>JBAXYW010000323.1:0-4925 GCA_041670605.1 Lentisphaeria bacterium | reverse complement strand
GGGCCATTCACTCGAGCTTGGATGCATGGCAAAAACTTTTTGCTGGGCGAGCGGAAGAAAACTATGACATTGCAGTTGTTTTCAATCCTGAAGAACTATTGCTTCATGGTTTTCCGGAAGCTAGTTCCTTGCGTGCCAGTACCAGTATGCATTGGGGAGACAAAGCTTTGCATGCCTTGTTGAAATCCGGTTACGCATTCAGACCTTTGAGTTTGCAGGATTTCCTGGCTGAAAAAAAGACTTATAAAGTCACGATTTTTTTGAATGCCTGGACGCTCAATCAGGAGATTCGTGAAGAATTGCAAGTTCGCCAACGGCAGCAGGGGATATTTACGATCTGGTGCCATGCTCCCGGTCTGGTAACGGAGGAAGGTTTCAATCCAACGGCGATGAAAATGCTTACGGGCTTAGAACTTGCTGTAGATGATAGCACGCTGCCTTTTCAAGCACAACTCAACGATGGCACAGAGTTGGCTTGTCGTTATCGCGGAAAAGTGGTTACGGAAGCCCCTCGTATTTATTGTAACGACCGCGAGGCCGAAGTACTCGCCACCTATACAGATAATCAGCAAATTGCATTGGCCTTCAAAAGACTGCCGGAAGGTGCCAAAGTCATTTGGAGTGGCTTGCCTATCCATCGTCCGGATCTATGGCGGAAACTTTTTCAGCGTGCTGGATTGCAGGCACAAACAGAAGCCGGGATCACCTTTTACAGTGACAGTTCCGTAAGTGTTTTGCACACGGCGAAAGCTGGAAGTTGGAACTTGTCCATCTCAGGACCTCTTGTCGATCTGTTCGGCTCTGACATACAGTCACGAGCAGATGAAACCACGATCTCCAGCAAGGGGCCGCAAACCTGGTTATTATGGAAGGAAAAGAAATGAAATATCCGGCAAGTTTTTTGCTGATTTTATGGCTGGCATTACCAATCGCCGCAATGGAATGGCAATTCAATAATAAAGATTCAAATTGGCAAAAGTACCGGAACCTTACGGCGACTCTCACTACCACCGGGCTGAAACTCGAGATAACCGGCAGTTTTTCAAATATTGAGCTTGCCGAAACAAGCTTTGCACCCGGCAATACGGAATATCTGGCAGTGACTTACTGCGCTGAAGGATTTCCGGAAATCACCCATGGGCAATTGTTTTTTGCTACCGCCAACCACCCGAAGTTCAACGAACAAGCTAAATTAACCATTGGCTCCTTGATTTCCAATAAACTCCAGCATACCCTGTTCATCGCCCTTAACCAAGGCTCTGCTGGAAAATTATGGCATAATGCCGAAAAAATCATAGCTCTCCGCCTAGACTTAGTCAATCAGTTCCCCGGAACAGTGATTATCTCCAGCATTAAACTATTGGATGCGGAAGAATATCGAGAATTGCAAGCAGATCGTATTTCAACTTGGGACTTTACCCGTCCGCAGCCAAGTTGGGATAAAACGAGAAATCTCAGCACTGAAAGCGTACCGGAAGGCCTGCTCCTTACAGTCAGTGGCAGCGACTCGAATATCGGTAACGATAATACTGCTCTGGATCCCACGATCTACAACGGCGTGAGCATCACCTATTGCGCCAGTGGATTTTCTCAAAAAACAAACGGTGAGTTTTTTTTCTGCAACGAAAAAGAAGCTGCCTTTGATGACCGCAAAAAGATCCCAATACCATCTTTGATTTCCGATGGGAATTGGCACACGATGAAACTATCCTTCAATCAGGTACAAGGTGGTAAACGCCTCTGGTATGAAGGTGGAAAGGTCACTAGACTGCGGCTTGATCTGGTCAATCAATTCCCTGGTATAATCACCTTGCAACACCTGAGCTTGATCGAATATTCTTTGTCAAAGGCACGGATGTCCGGAATTCCTGAAAAGATTACGGTTACGTTGGGAAAAACGCCCATCCCGAGGACTTTTCTTAAGGCAGACCCCCATGCCCCGGCTTTTCAATCACCGATGGTGGCACCAGAAAACGGATTTTATCGGGCCGGCAGCCATTTTCTACGGACGGAATTCACCCTTGCTGAAATACCTGAAAAAGCATTACTGCAAAGCCTTTGTGACGATGTGATCGAGGCCATCTATATCAATGCGCAGCCTCTTGATTATGCCTGGAGTACAGATTGGATGACTCCAGATACGCTGTCCATCCCCACCACTCTGTTCAGACCCGGGAAAAATGTTCTTGCCTTGCGCTACCTTAATCGCGGCAACATCGGCGGAGTGATGTTCGACCTGCAGCTCGTCAGTCCAGAGGGCGAATTCCAGGTCATCACCCCTGCTCAAGCTCAAGCTTGCAGTGAACCGCCCGAGGAGCATTGGAATGAGCCCGATTTTACCGCCAGCTGGCCGCCAGTCGCCACCCGCTCCGGACCACCTACCGAACCATGGTGGAAGCTGATTCCGCCTTATCAAACGATCCGCCCGGTACGAGGCACGATCGAAATCAATGTTCAGAATATCGAAGCCGACCAGGCGACAGTGACTTTTCACGGTACACCGGCACTCACAATGGACGAAAAGCTATACGCTCGAATCTATAATCGCCACAAGCAATTACTGGCTTTTCGCAGTGGTTCAGCTAGAGAATTAAAGGCTGAACAAAATGCTACTGGAGATCTTACAGTCGTCTTTGAACATTTCGACCTGCCGCATTTTGGAGGTGAGCTGGAAGGAACTTGGGAATTCGGCATTTATGGGCGCAACAACCTCCATTCGCTTTTCCCAGATTTCAGGATGCCAGCCTGTCCGCTACCCGGCAAGACTTCCGTCATGACAATGCAGCGCACTCCCGATGGAGTGCAACCGCTGCTGAATGGAAAACCTTTTTTCCTGAATGTATTAACCATCAACAATATCAATATTCCTACCGGAATGGAGGGGCCTCATTCGCCTTTCAACGTCGTCGTATTCCGAGCCGGCGGGCAGACTGCCGAATGGTGGACCGGATCGGATCAATACAATTTCAGTGTCATCGATCGCCAGCTGAATATTCTGCTGAACCGCTACCCGGACTCTTGGCTCGGCCTATATATCTGGTGCCAGCCAGGCCTTTGGTATGAAAAACAATATCCGGAACGCATCTCACGTCAAGATAATGGCGGTATCATGCGCTATTATGTTGCAACAACCACGTTCTCAAATCCAGACTACCGACAAGATGCACAACAAGCTGTCGCTGCCCTTATCAGACACTGTGAAAAATATTTTGGCAGTCGCATCGTCCTGTACAATCTGATGGGTGGCATATCCTGTGAGTGGCAGGGCTGGAATACGCATACCTCCAGATTCGCAGACTACAGCACTGCCGGACGCCTGGATTTTCGCAACTACGCTCAATCGCTTGGGGAATTCGACATGGAAGTCCCATCCCCTCAACAGCGCTTGGAAGCCGATGAGGAAGGCAGCTTCTTTCGCCATCCACAGCGCAACCACAAGGCAATTCTTTATGATCAATTTTATAGTAAAAGCATCGCTGACTGCATTGCCGGCATTGCCAGCGCTGCTAAACAAGCCTGTCAAAGGAAAAAACTTATTGGAGCCTATTATGGCTATCACCAGGAATACTCAAACTTGGGGTACGCAGTCAATAGCAGCGGGCATAACGCATTGTCAGTGCTCCTGAACTCTCCGGATTTGGATTTCTTCCTGTCTCCAAACAGTTATGGTGTACGCACGTTGGGCGCACCGAATGCGGATATGAAACCATTTGCCGCCATTCGGGAAGCCGGAAAATTATCCGTCTTGGAAGATGATACCCGGACTCACCTGACGCCGTCAACCGGCTTCTATCAGACGCTGAATCTACAACACACCCTCGAAGTTTTAAAGCGTAATCACGGCATGGCTCTGAGCCGGAAAACCTTCCTCAATCACCTGCCCCTGACGGGAGGAAACGACTTGGACAGCCCGGAGATCCGGGCTCTGTTCGTGCGCACAGTAAAAGCCGGACAGATCGTCTTGGAAAAAAACCATCCTTCGGATGCTGAAATTGCGGTTGTCATTGACGAGGATTCTTTTCGTTATTTGCGTCCCACTCGAGAAAAAGTAGATGTCCCGGATCGGGATCGCTTTCATTACTCCGCAAGTGGTGAATTATTGTCTCCTACTCGCAAAGTCCAGCCACTAACTGGTGATCTCCTTTACTATCAGCGTATTCCCTTGGCGCAAATTGGCGCACCCGTGGATTGGATACTGCTTGATGATGTAGCAAAACAAGCTGATAAATACAAACTGGTGATTTTTCTCAATGCCTTTGCCGATACCCCGGAACTGCGAAATGCTTTTGCCGCCTTGCGCCAACAGCAGACGACTATTCTTGTCGTCTATGGAGCCGGTTTCATCGGCAAAAACGGATTATCAACAAAGGCAATGAGTGATTTGTTGGGAATGCAGATTGACATACATAGCGAAGGCCCACTGCAACTGCAAATCGATGCTGCGCGAAAAATCGGCAATGAGTATCCGGTCAAACCACGCTTTTGCGTATCTGACCGGCAAGCTAAATTGCTTGGCACGTATACAGACACGAATGCTGCAGCCATAGCGGAAAAAAAACATACGATTTTTTATGGTGGTGCTGTACTGGATGCTACCTTTGTTCGCCAAATTGCCCGCCAAAGCGGTGTTCATATTTACTCTGATACTGGAGATAATCTTTTTGTCGGCAGCGGGATTGTCTGTATTCATGCCAGTAGCAAAGGAAATAAAATAATTCGATTGAAAAATCGTAGTGACGCCATTGAAATTTATTCCGGCCAAGTCGCCGGCATGCAAAGCGATCACTTGGATTTTTCGATGGAGGCCTTTGAAACCGAAGTTTTTCTTCTCGGTAATGCCAAAGAAATCTTAACACTTCTAGGAAAATAATGTCTACAAAGATCAATCTGGGTAACTATGTCCAGAGAATCTGGTTGAGCGAAAT
>JBAXYW010000322.1:0-4936 GCA_041670605.1 Lentisphaeria bacterium | reverse complement strand
CGAACAGGTGGCGCAGGTGAAAATCGGCACGGGAGACTGGCAGGACGGCGTGAACAATCCGTCCCTCTTTTCTCCCAGCGGCGAAGTCGGCGGCAGTGCGGCGATGATGTTCAAGGCAGAAACGCAGACGGCGGGAGCAAAGACCCTCACGGTACGGTGCGTGAACACGGACTTTGAAGCGCCCAGCGCGGAGGTCTCCCGCTCGTTGACCGTGCTGGCTTCTCCGTTTGAGGAGATTGCGGCCAATGAAACCAAGGTGAAGGCAAGCCACATCACAGCGCTTCGCACTGCCGTCAACACTGTGCGAAACTACTATGACCTTGCGCCGGTTTCATGGAGTGAGGAAATCATGGCGGGCAGAACGGAAGTGAAAAACTGGCCGCTTCACATTCTGGAAATCCGCTCAGCCGTGGAGCCGGTGATTACGCTCATCAATCAGTACAGCACCGACCCGGGCTTTGCCGTTCCGGAACCGGACTGGGAGGAACTCGGCACAGGCAGACCCCGGGCGGCGGTGATGAATCAGCTTGCCGAACTGATTCTGTCGCTGTAACAGCCACACATTCAAGCGTTTCCGCTTTGGCGGGAGCGCTTTTTTCATACATACCAAACAATGAAACGGAGGTTTTACGATGAAGGAAATCTGGGTCTGGATTCAGGCCGCGCTGGCGGCAGTTGGTGGCTTTCTCGGCTGGTTCCTCGGCGGGTGGGACGGCTTTCTCTACGCGCTGCTGGCGTTTGCCGTCCTCGACTATCTGACGGGCGTGCTGTGCGCAATTGCCGATAAAAAGCTCTCCAGCGAAATCGGCTTCAAGGGCATCTCCCGCAAAGTGCTCATTTTCGCGCTGGTGGGTGTTGGAAACATCATCGACAGTCAGGTGCTGGGCGACAGCGGCGCGGTGCGCACGGCGGTCATCTTTTTCTACCTGTCCAACGAGGGTGTGTCCATTCTGGAAAACGCGGGGCGTCTGGGGCTTCCCATCCCCGAAAAACTGAAGGCGGTTCTGGAACAGCTCCACGACCGCAACGATGAGGAGGAACAATAAGTATGGCAAGAATCAATGGAATTGACGTATCCCACTGGCAGGGAACGATTGACTGGGACAAGGTCAAAGCGGCAGGCATCGAGTTTGCCATCATCAAAGCCGGAGGCTCTGACGCAGGCTTTTACACCGACAGCAAATGGGAAGAAAACTATATGGGAGCCAAGGCAGCCGGTATTCCCATCGGCGCATACTATTTCGTCGGCAGGGACTGCGTTACTGCCGCTGCAGGAAAAGCTGATGCAGAACGCTTCATCAAAATTTTGAAAGGCAAACAGCTGGAATATCCTGTCTACATGGATAACGAAGCGCAGCCTGCTTCTGCCAAAGCCGGTATTACGGAAGCCGCCATCGCTTTCTGTGAGACAATGGAAGCCGCCGGATACTTTGTCGGTATCTACGGCTCCGCTGTCTCCGGTTTTCAGGAACGCATGGACGACAGCAAGCTCAAGGCCTATTCCCACTGGGTAGCTCAGTACGCCAGTAAATGCACCTACTCCGGCGAATACGGTATCTGGCAGTATTCTTCCACTGGCAAGGTCGATGGCATCAAGGGTAATGTGGATATGGACTATGGATATATCGATTATCCGTCCATCATCAAAAACGGCGGCTTTAACGGCTGGAGTAAAGGGAGTGCCGCCGCAACCTACACGAAATCCGTTGATGAACTTGCCGCCGAGGTCATCAACGGTAAGTGGGGCAACGGAGAGGAGCGTAAGAAAAAACTGACATCGGCAGGCTATGATTATACTGCTGTGCAGGCAAAGGTTAACGAGATTCTTTCCGGGAAAAACGCTTCAACCACGGCAACCTATGAAACCTACACCGTGCTCAAGGGCGACACGCTCTGGGGCATCGCTTCCAAAAAGCTCGGCAGCGGCGCGCGGTATAAGGAAATTAAGACGCTGAACGGACTGTCCTCAGACACCATTTACTCCGGGCAGAAGCTGAAAATGCCAAAAAAGTAAAACACCTGCCAAACAGCCCCTCGCTGTCCACTTTCGGACGGCGAGGGGCTGTTTTTTTACTTTTTTGTATTTGTTATTAAACATTTTATGAAATCCAACGCAAAGCATTGACTTTACCACCGTTTTGGTGTATATTAAAATATAATATTATTTTAGATTTGAGGTGGAAAGGTGATTAAATTTTCTTGCTAACTATTTTTGCATGGCATGAATCTTCGGGCATACACGCTATGCCGATGTTTTTGCTGTGCGTTTGCAAGAAAGTTTAATGCCGATTCACTCATATGAGCCTTGTTTTGCCGCCTTTATGCGGCTTTGACTTCGCTATCAATATGGGATGCAGGAAGTAACTTTCTTGCATCCCATATTTTTATTGCGGAGGTTTGACTGATGTCACTTATCAATATTTCGAATTTAACCTTTTCCTATGAAGGAAGCTTTCACAATATTTTTGAAAACGTAAGCTTTCAGATTGATACAGATTGGAAGCTTGGATTTACCGGGCGAAACGGCCGGGGAAAAACGACTTTTCTAAAGCTTCTCATGGGGAAATATGAATACAGCGGTACCATTTCAAGCAATGTTTCGTTTGAGTATTTTCCCTATGACGTGCCGGACGCTGACTTTTTTGTCATTGATGTCATTCATGAAATCAGCCCGAATGCGCAGGACTGGGAAATTGCACGTGAGCTGTCCCTGCTGAATGTGTCGGATGATCTTCTTTATCGCTCCTATTCCACCCTTTCAAAGGGGGAGCAGACAAAAGCACTGCTTGCCGCTTTGTTCCTGAAAGAAAACAGCTTTCTGCTGATTGATGAGCCGACGAATCATCTTGACACTTTGGGCAGAAAAACCTTGAGCGATTATCTGAAGCGAAAACATGGGTTTATTCTGGTTTCTCATGACCGGGTTTTCCTGGACAACTGCATCGACCATATTCTCGTAATCAATAAAACAAACATCGAGGTTCAGAGGGGAAACTTCTCGTCCTGGTGGAGGAACAAAGAGATGCAGGACAGCTTTGAACGGGCAGAAAACGAGAAACACAAAAAAGAAATCAGCCGTTTAACAGCTGCCGCACAAAAGACTTCCGGTTGGTCAGACCGTGTGGAAAAAAGCAAAAACGGTTCGACCAACTCGGGAAGCAAGCTGGACAAAGGCTATGTCGGCCATAAAGCAGCGAAAATGATGAAGCGTTCCAAAGCTATTGAAAATCGTCAGCAGGATTTGATTCATGAGAAATCCAAACTGCTCAAAAACCTGGAAACTGCCGAAAGCCTAAAACTTTCTCCGCTTCCATACCACACCAGCCGACTGCTTGAGCTTTCCGATGTTTCCATTGCCTATGGAAGTCGTGCCGTCTGCTCGAATATCAGTTTTACCATAGAGCAGGGAGACCGGATTGCGCTGCAGGGGAAAAACGGTTCCGGAAAATCTAGCATTCTGAAGCTGATCTGCGGGGAAAACATCCCCTATCAAGGCATTTTGCGAAAAAGCGAACGGCTGAAAATTTCCTATGTCCCCCAAAGCACGGCGGGGCTGAACGGCTTCTTAAGCGAATATATCGAGCGAAATCTTCTCGATGAAAGTCTTTTCAAAGCCATCCTGCGGAAATTTGATTTTCCTCGGGAGCAGTTTGAAAAGCGGTTGGACGAATTCAGCGAGGGGCAGAAAAAGAAAGTCCTGCTCGCCAAAAGCCTGTGTGAGCAGGCGCATCTGTATATCTGGGATGAACCGCTCAACTACATTGACGTCCTTTCCCGCATGCAGATAGAAAACCTGCTGCTCGAATACAAGCCGACCATTCTGTTCGTGGAGCACGACAGTGCTTTCTGTGAAAATATTGCGACCAAAACCGTTGAGTTATAGAAAAAGGGGCGAAATAATGAATAACTGTAAAATAGCCGTCACCCATGACAAACTCCATGCAAAGCCAGGTTGTGCTGGCGGCCTTTGTATGGAGTAGCATAAACTGACCGCCGCTCATGCTGGCTTTGCTTCTTGATGATTTCATTATTCAAGAGGAGAAAAGCCTACATGATTTATTCAAAATATGAGGTTATGAAGCGATGTATATCGGGAATGAATTTATTCCTGACTTTCATTCCATGTATATGCTGCCGGAAAGACTAAGATCAAATTTGGCGGAAACTTTTGGGACCTCTGTCTGCGGCCTTGTTCCAGTTACACATCGGGCATCGGGCCAGGCAGATAAGGTGCTTTTTCAATTAAAGGATGGAAACTGCGTCGAAACGGTGAACCTGCATTACAAAAAAGGATGGGAATCTTTTTGCGTCTCATCTCAATGCGGCTGTGGGTTTGGCTGCAAATTCTGCGCAACAGGTGCTATCGGACACAAACGCAATATGACCGCTGATGAAATAACAGATCAAATTCTGTATTTTTATCTTGCAGGGCATCAAATCAATAGTGTTTCTTTTATGGGAATGGGCGAGCCGTTTGCGAATCCCAATTTATTTGACGCATTAAAAATCCTGACAAACCCGTCTTTGTTCGGATTAAGCCAGCGACGCATTACCATATCGACGATTGGAATGATACCCGGGATTAAACGACTGACCCGCGATTTTCCTCAGGTGAATTTAGCCTTTTCGCTGCACTCGCCTTTTGAAAAACAACGTTCGGAACTGATGCCGATCAATCAAACTTATCCGCTCCATAAAGTGATGGATGTGTTGGATGCGCATGTTGCCAATACCAAAAGGCGATTGTTTTTGGCTTATATTATGCTGAGCGGAGTGAATGACTCGGCAGAACATGCGAAAGCGTTAGCACACCTTATTTTGAGCCGGGGAGCGTTGTCCTATCTATATCATGTTGATCTTATCCCATATAACGTAACAGATAAGACGGCACGAAAGTTTATCGCTTCAAATAACGAAACCATTAAAAACTTCAGTG
>JBAXYW010000321.1:0-4948 GCA_041670605.1 Lentisphaeria bacterium | reverse complement strand
GATCCAGTCCGAGTCCGAGATTGGCAATATCGCATTTTCGGAAACCATCTTCCGGCAGGTTGGTGTTGATGTCCAGTGCATCGTATTTTTCGACCGCATCGGGGCTTTGACTTGCTTCGGCAAGGTGTTGCCAGTGTTCGCGATAATCCTGAAAATCATTTTGCCGTAGCAGGTCGTGGCGCAATTCCAAGGAGAAGATTTCCTGAAAACTCATGTAAGAGCTTCCTGCCGGCAGAGCCAGTGCATGCAACAGACGTGACAGGTCGGCAAGGCGGCTGCGTTGTTCGGAAGGCGCCGGAAGCAGAGGACGCAGCATCTTGGCCAGTCCTTGGCTGAGGCTGCCGGGAATCCCGCCACAGCAGGAACGCCAAGCGAGAAACTGTAGCCGCCGATAGCCGCAAAAGAACTCATCGCCGCCATCACCGGAGAAGACGGCGGAGGCGCTTTTGCCGGCTTCGAGCAGAGCCAGATGGGTTGGCAGCAGGGACGAATCCGCAAAAGGCTCACCAGCTTCGCTAAGCAGCTTCCTCAAAAGATGTATTTCGCTTGCTTCGACGCTTCGGACAATTTGCCGAACTCCATGTTTGGCAGCCGTTTGAGCTGCCAGGGGGCTCTCATCATACAGGGTTTCAGCGAAGGCGATCGAAATGGCCTGTCCCAGCTCTTTCTGTAATGGCGCTGCCAGACCCAGGACAACGCCGGAGTCGATGCCACCGGAAAGCAGGTAATTGGCATTGTTTCGGCCAGAAAGGCAGCGGCGTATCGCCTGTTCGAGTAAACGCCTGGTTTCAGTAACGGCTTCCGGAAACGAAATCTCGATTTTAGGCAGATATTCTGGTTTCCAGTAGAGCTTGCTGCCGGGTTCTCCATTGGCAGTGAAAGTCAGCATTGTCGCCGGAGGCACTTTGCGGATGGTCTGGTAGATGGTTGCGGGCGCCGGGCTGTATCCCAGGCCGAAATAATCGGCCAAGGTTTGCAGATCGCACTCCTTGCTGATGCCGGGTTGTTGAACAACTTCCCGGAGCGAATCCGAAAAAACAAGAGCGCCTTGGGCATTTCGGGCGTAAAAAAGAAATTTCTGGCCGAGCGGGTCGCGTCCCAGCAACAGGGTCTTGTCCTGTTGCTTCCAGAGGGCAAAGACAAAAGGCCCATTCAGTTTACGGACAGCAGCTTCGCCATAGCGTTGAAAAAGCTCAAGCAGCAGCATTGCCGCCGTGGTATCGGCGGGAACACGAAGTTCCCGCAAAAGTTCTGCACGATTTCGCAACGCTCCGGAGAAAAACACCTGGATACCATTTTTTTCGGCTTGGTTTTCAACAGAGCCAAGATAGCGGTTTTCTTCTGGAACCCGGAAATTGATAACACCTGTAAAACCACCCATTTTCGTTTCCTTTTGTTGACCGACTGACGGACTTCCCATCAATATAATGCCAAATCCAAGTACTGTCATGGTGGGTTAAAGCTACGCAGGCTGTACTACGAACGTACCAATCCGACGAACGTACATGTCCCCAAATGATCTCCTGTAGCAGGGGTAAATTTTTCTGGGACGGGGAAGCGGTCTTCAGGCCAAGGAGGCAATGTTTTCCGAGCGGTCGGCAATATTGGCCAAGTGCCGGGAAACTTTGCGGAATTCCGAGATCAGCTGGATGTAAAACACGCCGATGGCCGGCAGGCACTTGCCTTCTTTCATGCGTTCCAGGTGATTCGCTTCAAAGGTATTGGTCAGGTTCTTGATTTTATCTTCCAGTTCCGTCGCTTTGGCATATTGTTCATGGGTGTATTTTTTCAGCAGGGAGTGGTCGCACTGAACCTGTTCTGCCATCAGGGCATGCAGTTCTTCTATTTCCTTAGTCGCTATATCGCTGAGGGTGACCCCGGTATTTTTAATCAGATTGAGCTGATTGAGAATAATGGAGGTATGGTCGCCGATGCGCTCTGTGTCATTGGTGCAGTGAATCAGCAGTGGAACGGTTTCCGCCTCGGCAGGCGATAATTTTCGTTCCATCAGGTGGGACAGATAATTGCTGATTTCCCCCTGGATTTGGTCAATCTCATTTTCCCGTTCTTCTAGTTGACTGGCCAATTTCTGATTTTCAGGCGTGTTGTGGGCATAGGTATTGATCGCACAGTCGATCATTTCCCATGCGCTTTTCAGCATCTTCTGCAAGGTTGAAATGGTTTGTGAAAGTGCGATGGACGGTGTGTTCAGCAGATGCGGTTCTAGATACTGGTATTTGAGGATTGCCGCCCGCACCGGAATCACTTTTTCACAGAGATGCGCCAGTATTGGCACAAAAGGAATCAGGATCAGCGTTGTGGCGATATTGAAAATGGTATGGGCATTGGCAATCTTTCGGGGCAAATCACCGGAACCACTGACAAAATTGACCAGCTGGAATAAGATTGGCGCATCCGAATCGCCAATATGGATCCAGAAGGTTGTCAAGCAGAGCAGAACTCCGGCCAGATTGAATAAGGTGTGCGCCAGAGCTGCCTGTTTGGCGATCCGGTTGGTCGGGATGGCGGCAATCTGAGCCGTAATGGTAGTCCCGATATTGGAGCCAAGAATCAAGGCAACCCCGGTGTAAAGATTGATCAGTCCGCTGGCACTAAGGGCAATAACAATACCGCTGCAGGCGGAACTGCTTTGGATGACCATTGTCACCAGTAGGCCGATCACAATTGCCCCAAATACGGCTCCGGGGGGCAGGCAGCCATTGCGGGGAGCGCAATTGAAGGTCTGAAAAAGGGCAATAAAGTCCGGGTCTTGCGCCAGATGTTTCAGCTCAGTTCCCATGATGTTCATGCCGAAAAAAAGCAAGCCGAAACCCAGGACGGTGTCCCCCCAGCCCCGCCATGCAGGATGGCTGATGAAGCAGATCAGTACTCCGGCAATAATCGCCGGCATGATCAGCCAGTCAATCCGGAAAGCGATCAATTGCGCGGTGATTGTGGTGCCGATATTGGCTCCGAAAATAATTCCGATCGACTGCATCAAGTTTAGCAGTCCGGCATTGATGAAGCCGATGACCATGACCGTTGTGGCGCTGGAGGACTGAATGATGGCGGTAACCACGGTTCCGGAAAGGATGGCGATAAAACGGTTGGAGGAGAAAAAATGGAGGATGGAGCGCATTCGGTTGCCGGCCGCCTTATGCAAGCCGTCACTCATCATTTTCATTCCGTAGATAAAAATCGCCAGTCCGCCAAAAACAGTTAGTATCGACATTGGAATTATTTTCCTTTTTTAACGTTCTTTTTCTTGCAGTAAAAGTGCGGTCTGTTCGAGGGCTTTATCGGAGCCCATAATCATCAGGCAATCGCCCCGTTGCAATGGGGTGTTTCCTTGTGGGATAAGGAATTTTCCATCTCTTCGGATCAGCATGACCAATGCACCTTTCGGGAGTCCCAGTTGGGCCAGTGTTTGCTTATCGGCGCGTTCATCGACAAGGAATTCACGGCTGGCGGCATCCACGGTTCCGGTATTTTCAAAGGAAAGCGGTATGCGGGGATTTTTCCGGAAGGGGAGGTCTAGTTTCAGGAAACGTGCCAGTGGCATGATGGTCATTCCCTGCAGCAGGACCGAACTCAGGACGATAAAAAACACGATATGGAACATGAGTTCGGCATGATCAAGCTTTACCATCAGCGGAAAAGTGGCCAGCATGATCGGGGCGCCGCCGCGCAGTCCGACCCAAGACACCAAAAGGCGTTCCTGATAGTTGAAGCGGCTGCGTAGCATGCCAATAAAGACGGCCATCGGTCGGGCGAAAAGCATTAAGAATCCGGCGATGGCCAAGCCAATCCATTTGACTTGCCAGATTTGCCGTGGGAATGACAGGAGCCCGAGCATGCTGAATAAGATGACCTGCATCAGCCAGGCAAAACCATCATATAGTTTGCCAATTCCATTATGGAAAATAAAGGAGCTGTTTCCCATAACCATACCAGCCACATAAACGGCTATGAAGCCATTGCCGCCGATCCATTCTGCTCCAGCGAAAGTTAGTATGACGGTGACAAAGGCAAGCACATAATATAAGCCATCATATTCGAAGTCAATTTTATTATAAATCAGGACAGTACCCTTGCCGAGGAGCCAGCCGAACACGATCCCCAGGCTCATCTTCAACAGGAACATCGGCACGATCATCCAGTATCCGACAAACGGCATGGCGGGCGAACCGGTACTTTCTGCTGCGACAACTCCCACCATGAAAATTGTCAGAAAGGCAGCCATCGGATCGTTGCTGCCGGATTCAAATTCCAACAAAGGCTGTAATTTGCCACTCAGGCTGACTCGGCGGGAGCGCAGAATGGCAAAAACGGCGGCGGCATCCGTTGAAGAAATGATGGAGCCCAGCAGCAAACACCAGGAAAGAGACACCTTTTTTTCGGGCAGCAGCCATTGCAGAGTTCCCCAGGCAAAGAGTCCGACAAAAATTGCAGTCAGCAAAACACTCAGGCTGGAAAGAATACTGCCGGTAAGCAGGACTTTTCGTACCGATTTCCATCGGGTATCAAAGCCACCGGAAAACAGGATGAAGGCCATGGCAACCGAGCCGATATAGTTGGCTGCAATTGCATTGCTGAATTCCAGGCCGCCGATGCCGTCTGAGCCGAAAAGCATCCCGACACCGAGAAAAAGGAGCAGAGTTGGCAGGTTTAGCCAAGAGGATATTTTACTGGATAACAGACAGATCAGAATGACAACTGCTAAAATGACCAGAATGGTGGCAAGCTGCATCTTTTCTCCCTGGCGTTATCGGTTGAAAAAAAAAGATCAGGAATTGCGCCTGACCGGATAAAAATTTATTGAAATCAAGCATTATCATAGGCGATACGTAATTGGACAACTCCGGTGAAAACACAGCCGGCAAAATCAACTTGTCGCTCCAAAAGGAATAAAAATCAACCGGAGATAAACCTTTTCTTACTATAATTG
>JBAXYW010000320.1:0-4950 GCA_041670605.1 Lentisphaeria bacterium | reverse complement strand
GCTTTGAGTAAAGCGCGTCAAGCAGCTCAGAAAATTTTCTGTCTCTCCAATCTGAAGCAACAGGGATTCCTTTTTTTTAATTATGGTGAAGATAACGATGACATTATTCCTCCGACCGGTGGCAATGTCAATGTGGATTATATTCAAGTTTATGTGTTGCTGGCGCCCTATTTGAATATAAAAGACCCGGATCCGATACCTAAAACTTTTTATTGTCCGGTAGAAGCTGGCAAGTATGACATAGCGGCTTATTATTTTACGAAGAGCGGATGGGCGAAATCGGCCGGCAATACTTTTTTGTATAAACCCAATCAGGAGAGCGGTTATGCGGTTGCAGCAGGAACGTATTGGTACCGTCTTAAAAAGTTTTCCCGCTTGAAATGGCCTTCTCTTTATACTTTGTATGCCGAACCCAATTGGACTCCAACGGGATCTTCCAATTGGTGTTTCGATTGGGTCAATGAAGCAACCAACAAGCGTCTCGAGCTCAACAAACACGGCAGTGGCTCCAATTATCTGCATGCAGACGGTAGTGCAGCTACCTTGCGCATTTATGAAGCCCAACGCGGCCAAGCCACTTTTAATCAAAATTTTTACCCCCGTGGCTATTTTCCTAACGGGCCAGACTCAGACTGATCGATACTTGCTTCATGCCTAGTATTTGTGATATATTGAACCTTTCTTTTGCTATGGAGAATTCCTAATGAAAAGCATTTTTTTGAGGATTATTCTTGTCTGTGTTGGATTAAACTGCATTGCCAGCAATGGTCAAGGTGTTGACTACTGGCGTCCGCCACAGAAGAAATTGATCGAAGCGGGCTGGGATACGCCCACAACCAAATATTTGCGCGAGAACATTCGAAGGATGGAAGAGTGTACGCCATATCAGGGCATCCGGATCAAGCTGGAAGGCCAAGGTGAAGGCAACGGCCAACATGTCAAAACCATGTTCGGTAAAACCCGCTGGCAATATGAATGGTTCCAAGAGGACGTGGAGAATCTTAAAAATACCGAATTCAAAAAGTTTACTGACAATTTTATTGCCACTGGTGTCATGCCGGGCGATGTCGACTGGTTCTCCGATTCAGACTGGAGCAGCGTCTGCAATAATTTTGCCGTTGTGGCTCGCATTGCTTTGGAAACCGGCATGAAAGGAATCATTTTTGATCCGGAAGAATACGGTAGTTATATCTGGAGTGGAACCAATGTCAGTGGCCATACCCGCGCGGAAACGGAGACCAAAGCACGACAGCGCGGCCAGGAATTCGGAGAGGCGCTGTTTCAAAACTTTCCTGAGATCAAATTATTTTGCTGGTGTGCTTTTAGTATGGTGAGTAATGGCTCGCTCTACGGACCTTTTCTGAATGGTATTTATGATGTTATGCCGCCGACCGCCACCCTGATTGATGGCCACGAAACCAAAGGATACACAGCAAATTCCAGGGCAGATTATTTAAAAATGCGAGCCGATTTCTCCTTAGATTTCAAGCGTCATATCGACAAAAAAAACCTGGTAAAGTATAGGACTCAAAC
Organism: Lentisphaeria bacterium; assembly: GCA_041670605.1. Classification (GTDB taxonomy): domain Bacteria; phylum Verrucomicrobiota; class Lentisphaeria; order Oligosphaerales; family Oligosphaeraceae; genus JAQVUB01. Next base: position 3,417 of record JBAXYW010000320.1, on the reverse strand, counting down.
GCAACTTGCCGCCGCTACCTATCTTGAACCGTATTTCAGGCAGTATACCAAAAAAAGCACTTGGAAGGAAATTTTGCGGCCAGGACTGGAAAAATATGGCTCGGTGGATTTTCTACGGAGAAATTTGACCATGGCTTTGGAAGTTTCCGATGAGTATGCTTGGACTTGGAATGAGTATATTTCTTGGTGGGCGGGCACAATTGATGGCTGGCAGCAAAAGGCCATTGAGGCGATTGCACCCGGGGCTACCGAAGCGGTGCTTGCTGCTTTTGACCCTCTCGGATATGCGGAAAAAACCGTTAAAACTTACAATTTGCAGAATCGGCTGAAAAATCCTGCTTTTGAAGATGGTGATAAAGGCTGGGGCTTCTACTCCGGGCGCCGGGCTGAAGGTAGCCATTCGCCGGAAAATGGCACCATGCTGGTCTGCGGTGGACAGCCTAATCTCACTCAGCAACTTATAGTCAGACCTGGAGAACAATACTTGATTACCGCCCGTGGACGCCTTGAAACCGGCACGTTATCACCCTATGCGATCATGAAAATAAATGTCAGTTTTCGAGAATCCACGGAAGGCACTTCCTGGCTGATTCAGCACGAAATTGGAACTGTTCTCGGGGAACCCGATGAAGAAGGTGTTCGCGAAGGGAAGCTGTTTTTAACGGTTCCGGAAAGAGCTTCGAGGATATTTTTGGCTTTGCAGGTTTTGAATCAGAAAAATGATGGCAAGGCCTACTGGATGGACGCGGCTGTTTACCTCATCAAAACACCTCAGCCATTGTGCCCGACTGGCGCTAATCTGCTGAAAAATTATGATTTTAAAGATGGCTTTACAAATTGGGGTCTTTGGCAGAATAGCAAAACGTCCAATGGTTCTTTAAAAAATGGAGCGATCGAGAAGGTGACGGACGGCAGCATCTATCAGGCTGTTCCGATTGATACGACAAAAAAATACCAGCTCAGAGCTGAAGTCAATGCCAAAAATGCCACTTTGAAATTGAGTGGAAAATTTATGGGCATGAACAAAAAATGGCTTAATGCTGCGGCTTCAGATGTCACGGTTTCTTTCTCTTCGCCCGATTCGCAAGGGAATTGCAAAGCGAATCTTGCTTTGAATGATATTCCGGCGGGTGCTGCCTTTGCCGCCTGCATGATCTCGGTTTCAGGCAAAGAAGATTCTGTCAAACCCTTCTTTGCGGAACTGGCCGAAATTATCGAAAGCGAAAAATGAAAAGATTACGGTAATCAAAATATTCGGGCTGGATGGCCGGTTACCAAGCTTGGAAGCTTGGCCAGTAGCCGGCGGGCCAATAGCAACAGAATAAATCTCGAAGCGCAGATGCCGCCGCGATCCAGCGGCGCCCAAACAATGTTGGTCGCGCCGAGTTGCCGGATTTCATTCTGCCCGGAAAATCTTCCCAAAACGAGAAATCCGCTTATAGTAGTGTGATATGTTCCCCAAAAGCAGCGTTATCTTCCATGCCGCGATTGGCAACGACATATATCGAACCAATATAAATCAAAACCAGAACAAAAAAATCAATAATGAACGCAGAATTTACCATGCATTGGGATGATGCCCCGCTGGATATCTCATGGATCTTTGCCGATGAAAAGCCCGCCGGAAAACATGGGTTCCTGAAAGTCAAAAACGCAAATTTCGAGTTTGAGGACGGGACGCCTGCCCGATTTTGGGGCACCCTGATCAATTCTTCGGCCTGTTTTCCTCCTTATGAGGTGGCTGAAAAAACAGCGCGTCGTCTCGCCAAATTCGGTGTGAATATCGTCCGGCTGCATCAGTTTGATGCCGAATGGTCCACTCCGAATATCTTTCAATTTGCTAAAGGAAGACCCCTGGATCATACTCTCGATTTTGACCCGGAAAGCATGGACCGATTCGATTATCTGATCAAATGCCTGAAAGACCAGGGCATCTATATCTACATGGACTTGCTGGTTTACCGTACTTTCAAAACAGGCGACAAGGTTGATAATCCGGAAGAATTGACGCCAAATGGCGCGAAACCGTATTCGAACTTCGATCCGAAACTGATCGAATTGCAAAAACAATACTGCCAACAGTTATTAACTCATGTCAACCCGTATACCGGACTGGCCAGTATGGACGACCCGGCCATGGCCATGGTGCTCATCACCAATGAAAACGATATGTTCAATAGCGCCTTTCCGGTCAATATCGAACCCTATCGGAGCCGTCTTGAACAACTCTTTCGGGAATGGAAAAAAGACCCCCAAGCACAAATCTCGTTCGATTTCAGAAAGGATTTGCCCTCGGAAGAGGTCCTGCGTTTTTATCACGGCCTGCAAAAGTCCTATCTGCAAAAAATGTTTGATTACCTCCGCAGTCTTGGCGTAAAAGTGCCAATTGCTGGAGATTCCTGGAGCCGCGGTTTGACGTTGGTGTCAACCCTGGAAGAAATGGATTTCACCTGTTCCAATGTGTATTGGGACTTATGGGGAGATCAAGGACATAACAAACCGTTGACCAGCGAACGAAAACAGGTTTTCGGCATGGTTCCGGCCAAGGTCAGAACTTCGCACCAACCCCATTTTATCACGGAATGGGACATGGTATGGCCTCACGAATGGCGTTCCATGAGTGCGCTGTTGGTCTCGTCTATGGCTGCTTTTCAGGGCTGGTCGGGCGCCACGATTCATACCTATCGCTATCGCAGCTTCCCTGCAGATCGGATGGGGGGTACAATTCTCGGCGGGATCCCTTATCGGCAGAATTTCGAGACGTTTATGGATCCCGCGAAATTCGGGATGTTTTACGCCGCTGCCATTCTCTATCGTCGTGGCGATGTCAGTGCGGCGAAAGAGACGATAACTGTGGCGCTTTCCGAAAAGGATTTGTTCAATCCAGTGCATGGCATGGCCAACCACAATCTTCCCAATATCAATGCGATGACTTACGTCGAACAGCACCGTCTTGAAATCAAGCTTCCGGGCAAAGCGGGCAAGCCCGGCCTTTCCATCGGACCCGATGAAGAAGCTCCGGACACCGGCAGCGTCCTTTCTGACACCGGCGAATTGTATCGTAACTGGAAAGATGGTTATGGCTGGATCAAAACGCCACGCAGCAAGGCGGTCTACGGCTTTTTCGACCTGGCCCATGTCATTGACCTTGACGGACTGAAAATCCATGTGAAGACTGATTTCGCCACTCTTGTTTTGACTTCCTTGACAAAAGACTCCATCGAGAACTCAAGGCAGATCCTGTTGACGGCATGCGGACGAAGCGATAATACCGATGCCGTATATAACAAGAATCATACGGAACGTATTTCGATCGGTAAAACTCCTGTTCTCTATGAAGTCATTGAAGCAGAATTGACCATGCGCACGACGGAAAAGGCTCTGAAGGTCTGGAGCATTGATCCGGATGGTGCATAT
>JBAXYW010000319.1:0-4971 GCA_041670605.1 Lentisphaeria bacterium | reverse complement strand
AATGCAAAAAAAGGGTGCGTTTACTTTTTCTATTTGCACTAAAAAACCGGATAAGTTTTTTTTCAGCTGATTCGTAGTTCGATTTTTTTGATGCTGCAAAAATCCCGGAGCAGGTTGAGGTTATCGCCATAGCTGAGGATATAATGTTGTCCCATGACTTGTTCGAGGAACAAGTCCGCATTCTGTTCAAATTGGAGATGGAGGCTGGGTAATTGTGGCGCAGGCGGTGCCCAACCGGCTTCTTCCCAACCTTCCGGCTGAACGGCTTCGGCACGTACTGCATGCAGTACCAAACGGTTTTCCGTCTGTGCCAGACGGGCAATGGTGACGCCGCCGGTTTTCAGGCGAGAGACATTGAGCAAGCCTTCTCCAAACGAACCAAAGGCATTCGGCATCACCTTGATGCGGCCATCAACAATCGCTTTGGGCACATAATCAGGAACCCCCATCAGCGCACCTTTGCTGGTGAATTCATAAAACTCAAGATAGGCCGGCAGCTGCCCAGTGAGGTATTGCACAATAAGCTGGGTAACCGCACCGTAGGAATCATTTTCCGGAATGCTGGGAAGATTCATCTCCTGGTGCAGCAGGGTCAGTGCACCCGCCGGAGCAAACTTCAGCAGTTTTTTGACCCCATCGACATCACAGAAAGAAAAAGCGTCATAAGCGCGCTCTTCAATTTTCTTCCGGAAGGCCAAATACAGGCGGACGGAATTTTCAATGGTACCGGGCTGGGGATCGCGGACAAAATCCCAGTCCTGCCGGACTTTCTGACTAAGCTGTTGCACTTCCGCATCGTTCAGCTGTTCGAGCTGCTGCTGAATTTCCAGCAGGTCAAAATGCTCGATTTCAGCGCCGATGCGGCCTTTCAGCAGATTGCCGTCATAAAGCGTGCCATACAAGCGCATGTCACGGTAGCCACACATGCCAATCAAGGCCTTCTGCATGCGAGCGGCGGCGGTAGCGGCCTGCAGCCAACAAGCGGCCTCGTCATAGCGCGGTTCGGAATCCTTGAAATTCACCAGATATTTGAACAGGTAGCCCATCTCCTGCATCGGCTGACGCAATGCCGTGCTCCCGGCCTGATCCGCAGTTGTCACAAAATGCCCATCCGGATTGCGCCATCCGCTCAATCCCCAGAGCAGCATTGGTTTATGTCGGAAAGGCTCAATCGTCTGGAAGACAACCCAGCTGGGAATCCAGCCGGCAATGCAAACCACCAGCGCGTCAAAATCCCCACTGCTCAATTCCGCAACGGCACGTTGCGCCTGAGTCCCCCCCGGATCATCACTTACCGGAGCCGTGTAAAGCAGTTCAAAACCGCGCTTCTCCAGCTCCATCGCAGTATCCCGGCAACGTTGATCAATAAATTCACGGGGCGTATTGACTTCACCGAAACCGACAAAGCCAATTCTTGCTTTTGTATTTTTTGCAAACATCAGAGAACTCCAAAACTTGGCATGACTAAATCATTCAACTTCCGATAGCGTTGAAAATACTCCTGATAGGCTTCTGAATCTGGTCCGGGTTGCAGCCCCCCTGCCTTGCGCACCATGCTGCTAACAGCAGTTTCCACGTCAGGATAAACACCAGCTGCGACGGCTGCCAGTATGGCGGCTCCCAGCGCCGTAGCTTCATTACTTTCTGTGAGGATGATCGGCAACTGCAGGACATCCGCTTTGATCTGCAGCCAGAGTCGACTGCCGGCTGCTCCGCCGAGCGAACGTACTTCCTGAAAGTCTGCCCCGCACTCGCGCAACAGTTCCAGGTTATCCTTTAACAGATAGGCGACTGCTTCGAGGATTGCGCGCGCCCAGTGTGCTCGTTTATGCTGCAGTGTGACGCCGTAGGCGACGCCTCTGGCCTTGGGATTGGCAATCGGTGAGACCGAACCGGAACAATGCGGCAGCAGCAACAGCCCATCGCTACCAGGCGGAACTTGAGCGGCTTCCCGATCAAGTTCCTGATAAGAGGCGCCGCCGCTAAATTCGTCCCGAAAATGTTTCAGCAGCATACCGGCATTGGGAGCCCATGGCATCAGAACAAAAGAATTCGCTTTGGCTCCCAGATAGGTGCTGAGCCGGCCTTGTTCATCATAAACGAGATGATCAAAGGGGGCACAGAGCGCCAGAGCGCAACCTGTCGTTTCCGATAGCAGTCCAGGTGCCGCCGCTCCGCAGCCAAGATTACCACAGACCTGATCCAGCGCCGCCGCCGCAATTTTCGTTCCCGGCAGCAGCCCGCCGACATTTCCCCGGCAAGTGGCACAAAGCTCTCCGCTATCATACAAGGCCGGAAGCTGACGGCGATCCACTCTGAGAAAGGACAGCATCTCGGAGGAGTAATCCCGGCTTTTTAGATCATAGTAGAGAGTCGATGGCAGCAAAGCCCGGCAACTCGCACGCTCCCCGCTGAGTTTGTAAACAATATAATCTTCGACCATCAGAAAACTGCCCACCCGGGCAAAAAGCTCGGGCTCTTGCTGCCGCAACCAAAGAATTTTGGCGGCCGGCCAGCAGGGCAGCATCTCATTCTGACCCGACATGCGGAAAAGCTTCAGCAGAGAAAAATGCGCTTCGATTTCCCGAGCCTGATCGACGGCTCGGTTATCCAGCCAGACGATCGCCTTGCGCAAAGGCTGCCCTGCCCGATCCAAAAGAATTAGCGTCTCCGCCTGACCGGTAACTGCCACACTGAGTATATTTTCCGGCGCTATTTGGGCTTGCTGCAAAGCTTTCTGCAAGGCGGTCTGTGTCGAAAACCAGTACTGTTGCACCTCGAGTTCAACATAATCTGGGCGTGGCGTTTCCAGGGTATATTCGTCTGTTCCCAGACCCAGCAAGTGTCCCTGGAGATCGAACAGCGCCGCCTTGACGGCGGTCGTGCCGATATCCAGAGCGAGAACACAGGAAATTTTCTGCTTCAACGACATGCATTATACTCCCTGGTTTAATTCAGCCCAGTAATTCATGATCGGTTTCGGCGATGGCTTCTTCGATAAAATCCATACCCCGCTGAGCAATTTCTTCCGGCATGATAATCGGCGGGCTCATGCGCAAAATATGTCCAGCCGGAATCCAGGCCAGACCTTTTCGGAAGGCTTTTTGATAAACCAGCTTCCCGGCCTGATCAAAAGGTTCTTTTGTCTGTTTGTCCTTGACCAGTTCAACTCCCAGCAGACAGCCCTTGCAACGGACGTCCCCAACAATCCGGTATTTCTTCGGCCAATCCTCCATCCGTTTCTTGAACAGGACTTCCAGGTCACGGGCATGCTGCAGCAACCCTTCTTCCTCAATGACTTCAATACAAGCCAGAGCTGCAGCGCAGGCCATCGGATTGCCGCCGTAACTGGTCGAGGCGCTGATTTTGTCGACCGCATCCGCATAGGGTTCTCTGACCGCCATCGCGGTCACCGGGAAACCATTGCCGAACCCTTTGCCCAAAGTCACCACATCCGGCAGCACGTTCCAGTTTTCCATACAGAGATACTGCCCGGTACGACCCATGCTGGTCAAAACTTCGTCCGCAAACAACAAAATTTCACGTTCGTCAAGAAATTTACGCAATTTCGGGAAGAAATCATCCGGCGGCATAATGCTGCCGCCCCAGCCCTGAATGGGTTCTAGCACAAACGCGGCTACCTGCCCGGTCGTGCTCTCCTTGATGAACGTATCATAAAATTCGAGATAGCGTTCCGTATCCAGAGTGCCATCCGCACGCGTCCACCAAGGGCGATAAGTGTCCGGACGGGGCACCATATAAAAGCCCGGGGAACGCGTCGGACCGTTGTATTTGTTCATCCGAGCCAGACTGACCGCATGCCCGCTTTTGCCATGAAAATCCATGAAACAGCTGATGAATTCGTGTTTGCCCGTCGCTGCCCGGCAGGTGCGCAAACCCGCCTCGACCGCCGTCGTACCGCTGTCATACAACTGAAAACATTTCAAATCCCCGGGCAGTACCTGAGCCATCTTCTCCAGCAGACGAACTTTGATCTCCGTCGTGAAATCGTGCGCATTCATCAGACGCCGCGCATAGGTGCAGACCGCTTCCGAGATCTTCGGATGACAATGCCCCAGTGTCGTTACATAAATGCCGCTGGAAAAATCAATATACCGGTTGCCGTCTGCATCTTCCAAGCTACACCCAGAGCCCTTCTCAAAAGCAACCGGAAATAAACGTACCTGACCGGATAAACCACGATAATGCACCGATGCACGACGGTGAAGCTCAATACTACGAGGACCAGGAAGATTCTCCGTCACCAGATGTGGATACGCTGTTAAATCCAATTGATACGGACGTGGATCATAAATGCCCATCGCTAAATCTCCTTTACTGCCTTTTTTTTATTCGTAAATATCTCTGAAAACTATTTAAAAATACCCGCTTATTGAAAAAAAACAAGAAAAAAACCGGGAAAAACTTGATATAATGTAACATCAATGTTAATTTATAACAGATTCACAAGAAAATGCTTTTGGCCCTGTTGTTTGCTTAGGCCACTCTATGATCAGCCAACCAGGCGGTTCAGGTTGCCTCTGGCCATCGACTCCCGCCTTTATCCATGTCTTTTTCCAGGAGGTCATCCATGCGGTATCGTCAACAGCAGCTTTTAGGGATGCTTCAGCGGGGTCGGATTGGATATCGTGAAGCGTCCGAAGCGTTAGGGGTGACGGAGATGACAGTGCGCCGGGCGGTACGTGCCTTGGAGTCCAGAAAGCTGGCTCTTGCGGTGAAAGGTGGCGCGATTCCTTATCCTCTGCAATCGGATTCCATGGGGTCCGGCAATCTTGGGCGTGAGGCATTAAAAATGGCCTTGGCAGAGGCTTTGTTTCGGCGTTTAATGCCGCTTCAGTCCCTGTTTATCGGTACCGGCAGTACGGCTCTCTGTTTTGCCAAAATTATAGCCTTGCGGCAGAAACAGCCTCTGACAGTGGTCACAAATTCCTTGAATGTCGCCTCGACTTT
>JBAXYW010000318.1:0-4981 GCA_041670605.1 Lentisphaeria bacterium | reverse complement strand
CTTCTCCATATCGGCATTCATTTCAACTTTGTTTTCCTCTGACATGGCTGTTTCCTTTGATTAAGCAGCTTGCTCTTTCTTACTCAAGAAAGCATTTAACACATAAACAATGCTCGAAACTTTAGCGTTAAGAACGCGTACGAGCTGACTGGCAGGAGCTTCCAACAATCCCAGCAACTGAGCAAGGAGAACGTCACGGGAAGGCAGGTCGGCAAGCGCATGCACTTGCTCTGCACTGACTAGCGCACCTTCCACATAACCCCACTTGATCGTCACTTTCTCTTTTTGCTCTTTGATAAAATCGCGAACAGCCCTGGCCAGAGCAACTGGATCACAGGAACCGCTCACTAAGGCGCTGTCACCGGACAATTCAACGTCAGCCACCACAGTAAGCCCAAGCTCCCTGGCAGCACAACGCGTTAAGTTGTTCGGAACAACGTGACATTCGGCACCAAGGCCGGCAAGTTTCGTCCGAAAACCGCTTAACACCGCAGCAGTCAGACCTTTGTAGCTGATCAGAAATAAGGGCTTATTTTCCATCAACCCTTTGATTTCCTGAACAATCTGTTTTTTTTCCGCTCTCATGATTAGGCCTTTGTCGCAAATTTGACATCAAGACGGATGCCTGGACTCATCGTCGCGCTCAAGGTCAGCGTTTGGAGATAAATGCCCTTCGCGCTGGAGGGACGGGCTCGAATGATAGCCGCTGTTGCAAAAAGCAAATTCTCCAGCAAGGCTTCTGCCGCAAAGGACAGCTTGCCAACCGGCATCATCACACAACCACCCCGGTCGCAACGATACTCAACACGCCCGGCCTTCGACTCTTTCACAGCAGTCTCAGTATCATCGGTTACCGTTCCGGTTTTCGGATTCGGCATCAAACCACGCGGTCCGAGCACCCGACCCAGGGTACGAACTTCTTTCATCGCAGCTGGGGTGGCAATCAATACATCGAAATCCAACCAACCGCCTTTGATCTTCTTGAGCAGTTCATCATAACCCACTTCATCTGCTCCAGCTGATCGGGCTTGCTCAGCAGCTTCCCCATCCGCAATCACCACAACCCGTTGCGATTTGCCAATACCACGCGGCATAACCATCGCACCACGGACAATCTGATCGGACTGACGGGGATCAATGCCTAAGTGAAAAGATAATTCAACCGTCTCATCAAATTTTGCCAGAGGCATTTTTTTGAGCAGATTCACTCCTTCTTCAAGGCTGTAAAATTTCTGCCGGTCAAAACCCTCGACACGAGCCCGATAAAGTTTACTACGCTTCATCGCTCACCTCGATTCCCATGCTACGCGCCGTCCCGGCGATAATCTTCACTGCTGCCTCGATGTCCCGAGCGTTCAAATCTGCCTTCTTGGTTGCCGCGATGGCTTCAAGGTCTTTACGAGTGACCTTGCCAACCTTTTCGCGCCCCGGGGTTTTCGCCCCGGAAGCCAGTCCGGCTGCCTTCTTCAACAGAACCGCTGCTGGAGGAGACTTGGTGATGAACGTGAAGGAACGATCCTGGTAGACGGTGATGACGACAGGAATTACGAGTCCTGCCTGCGCCTGAGTCGCCGCGTTGAACTGCTTGCAAAATTCCATAATGTTGACACCGGCCTGACCCAAACTCGGCCCAACGGGCGGAGCAGGATTGGCGGCGCCAGCAGGAATCTGCAAACGCACTTCACCCACGACTTTCTTTGCCATACGTCCTCTTTTCCATGATTCTGGTCAGAACCGGCAGGCCGCTCTCCCAAAACCACGACTGATTGTTTTTGTGTTTTGACCGTTCCCTCTCAAGAACGATCAACCTGCCCGAAACCAAGCTCGACAATTGTTGAACTGCCAAACATATTCACGGATACACTGAGAATCTGACGTACCCGATCAATTTTTACAACTGAGCCTTCGATATTTTCAAAAGCTCCTCCATCATGAATAATCACCGTTTCACCAAAATTGAATTCTACCGGTGGTTTCGGAGCAACATTTTCGCCCTGTCCCTGTTTGCGCATAGTAGCGACTTCTTCTTCTGACAGTGGAACCGGATGATCTCCACCAATAAATCCAATAATTCCTGTCGTTTCGCGGATCAAGCCCCAAGTTTCCGGGATTAATTCCTCATTCGCATCAAAAAGTCGCAGCTTGATCAGAACGTAACCAGGATAAAGTTTACGATCCCGTATCACCTTGGTGCCACTTTTGCGATCCTCAATGCGCTCCGTAGGAATTACAATTTCTATAATACCATTATCAATCCCATTAGCCACATCTTCAGCAACACGGTATTGCAAGTTTTTACAGACGCGATTCTCCTGTCCGGACATCACCTGCAAAACATACCATTGGGCAGTATCGAGCTCTTCCATTTACTTTCCTTGGCAATAAAAAACTGTTGGAATAACCGCCGATCGCAGACCCTGCGGTTCCACGTCCAGATCAATCTCATACACCGGTAATCAGGCGCACACAAAGAAACAGCACCTTGTCGGATACCGTTACAAACAAACTGAGAACGACCAGCGATGAAATCACCAAAACGGTCGATTCATAAAGCTCACTACGGCCAGGCCAAGTGCATTTGCGCATCTCAGACATTGTCTCGTTGTACAAAGTAGTGATAGCCGTAATGGGATTTTTCATCTTCACACTCGCTCTTTTGACTATTCTTGCTGCTAAAGTTATTTCGACAAAATGGCAGGTGAGACAGGGATCGAACCTGCGACCTGCGGTTTTGGAGACCGCTGCTCTACCAATTGAGCTACTCACCTGCAACGTAAAATTGCTGCTTTCAGGCGAAACACTTAATATAACCCACAATCCAGATTATGCAACTTGCCTGGACAAATGACAGCCGGGATTTCCGGCTGCGTCTACTTGAGGGTTATCGGGTTTCCCGGTGCAGGGTCGGCTTGCGTTCGAAAGGACAGAATTTCTTCTTTTCCAAACGTCCTGGGGTATTACGCTTGTTCTTCGTCGTCGTGTAATTGCGTCGCTTGCATTCGGTGCAGGCTAAAGTGATTATTTCTTGTGCCATCTGGGTAACCTCAATAAAACAGTCCCCAGTACTGTACACCAATACTGGGGACGAGTCGGTGACTGGTTTATTCGACGATGTCGGAAACACGTCCGGCACCAACGGTACGACCGCCTTCGCGAATCGCGAAACGCAAGCCTTTTTCCATAGCGATCGGGCAAATCAGCTCAATGGTCATGCGAGCGTTATCCCCAGGCATAATCATCTGCACGCCTTCTTCCAGATGGCATACACCGGTCACATCCGTCGTCCGGAAATAGAACTGCGGACGATAGCCGTCTTTGAACTGCGTGTGACGCCCGCCTTCTTCTTTGGTCAGAACATAAACTTCACTTTTGAATTTGGTGTGCGGAGTGATCGAACCTGGAATCGCCAGAACTTGACCACGTTCAACGTCTTCTTTCTTAATACCGCGCAACAGACAACCAACGTTATCACCAGCCTGTCCCTGTTCCAGCAACTTGCGGAACATTTCAACACCGGTAACTGTCGTCTTCACCGTATCTTTGATTCCAATAATGGCAATTTCCTGACCGACTTTAATAATACCGCGTTCGACACGCCCGGTAACAACGGTACCGCGGCCTTCAATCGAAAACACGTCTTCAATCGGCATCAGGAACGGCTGATCCAAAGGACGAACCGGATCCGGAATAAAGCTGTCAATCGCATCCATCAGTTCGCCGATACACTTACATTCTTCACAATCGGCATCTTTACCTGCCAGCAGAGCTTCACCGGCTTTCAGGGCGGAACCACGAATAACCGGAGTATCATCGCCTGGGAATTCATATTTATTCAGCAGATCCCGAACTTCCATATCAACCAATTCGAGCAGTTCAGGATCGTCAACCAAATCCGTCTTGTTCATGAAAACAACCAGAGCAGGGACACCGACCTGGCGAGCCAACAGAACGTGTTCACTGGTCTGAGCCATCACACCGTCGGTTGCAGCAATCACCAGAATGGCACCATCCATCTGAGCAGCACCCGTAATCATGTTCTTCACATAGTCCGCGTGCCCGGGACAGTCCACGTGCGCATAGTGACGTTTGGTCGTCTGATATTCGACGTGAGCTGTATTGATCGTAATACCACGTTCACGCTCTTCCGGAGCATTGTCGATATCAGCATAACTACGGACATCGCCGCCGAAACGCTTAGCCATACACATCGTTATTGCGGCGGTCAACGTGGTTTTGCCGTGATCAACGTGACCAATGGTACCTACGTTCACATGCGGTTTCTCGCGTTTGAATACTTCTTTAGCCATTTCCACTTTTCCTTCTGCTTTGGGTTCCGACTGCTGCCTCACTGCCGCAGACGAAAATTACACGAATCTAGAGTCAATAAAAAAAACTTCAACGATCTCCGGCTTTCTCAAATCCGCACCGGAACTGATCAGCCAATGGAGCCTACACCCGGATTCGAACCGGGGACCTCATCCTTACCAAGGATGCGCTCTACCAACTGAGCTATGCAGGCCAGAAAACAATCGCAATCAGGCAGGATTTATAAATTAAACTCTAAAACCAATTTTGCAAACCAGAAAAAGACTTTTTCTCGTTTTCCGCCTGCCGCAACAAGCCTGATTTTTAAGGGATAGAAGATTTACTCCCTGCCCGCTGGCGAGAACCTGCCAAAAACGGGGACAGGAAGTCCTGCAAAGCCGCCAGAATTACGCTTTCGTTTTATCCTCAGTCGCTTCCACATCGTCACTGTTGATTTCTGCTGCAGCATCAGTCACATCTTCGACCGCTTCGACCGCTTCGACGGCTTCGACTGCTTCGACTGCTTCGACCGCTTCGACCGCTTCGACCGCTTCGACGGCTTCGACGGCTTCGACCGCTTCGACGGCTTCGACGGCTTCGACGGCTTCGACCGCTTCGACGGCTTCGACCGCTTCGACGGCTTCTTCATTTGTATTATCAGAAGCCTTCAATGCAG
>JBAXYW010000317.1:0-5032 GCA_041670605.1 Lentisphaeria bacterium | reverse complement strand
TGCGACCAATTTCATCCAGAACCTGGATCAGGCTATTATGCGAAGATTTACCTTCAAGCTCCAGTTCAATTCCTTAGAAGACATCGGGAAACGGCTCTTCTTCGAACGCATGTTCAAGACTACATTGAACGAAGCGGAACTTCAGCGCCTGAATCTGATTCCAAATCTGGCGCCCGGGGATTTCCGTACCGTCCGGCAGAGCCTCTTCTACTACGGGGGCGAGGTTACCAACGCACAGCGCCTGGAGGCCCTGGAGCGGGAAGCTGCCGCTAAACATGGCGGTGGCTTGGTCCCCATTGGAAAAATCGGGTTTTGACCTGGGTGGGCTAACGCCCACAAGAGATTTTTTAACCACGAAAGACACGAAAAGGCACGAAAATTATGGATACAGCAACAATTCTTGACATGCGGAACAAAATCACTCCGGAGGAGCTGGAGTGCATTGTCCGGCATCAGGTCTTTCTGATTCAGGAGCAGCCGGAGCTGTCCGGGAAACTGCCTCCGCTGATGGTCTGGAGCGGACCCGGTGTGGGAAAATCCAGCATTCTGCGGAACATTGCAGAGGAAAAAGGAATAGGCTTCATTGACATCCGCCTGGCGCAGCGTGAGCCTGTGGACATACGCGGGCTGCCTGTACCAAATGAGGATTCCGTCAGCTGGCTGATCTCTTCGGACTGGCCAAGGGAGCAGGGCAGCCGTGGCATTCTGCTCTTTGACGAATTGACTGCTGCTGACCGCTCATTGCAGGTGGCCGCCTACGAAATCATCCTGGACAGGCGTCTGGGTGACCTGTATAAGCTGCCGGCAGGCTGGTATATCGTTGCGGCGGGTAACCGGGATGAAGATATGGCCGTGGCCACGACCATGAGTTCCGCACTTGCCAACCGCTTTATGCATGTCGAACTGCATGAATCACCACCGGAATGGGTGCACTGGGGCCTGCAGAACAACATCCATCCGTCTGTGCTGGGCTTCATCCGTTTCCGCCCGGATCTGCTGTTTCATCAGGAAAACGAGAATCTCGAGCGAGGCTGGCCCACGCCGCGTTCCTGGGAACGGGTCAGCACGATTCTGCACAGCTTCAGCATGGGCGAACGTCCTGAACTTCTTAATAAGTTGATTTATGGGCTTGTCGGCAATCAGGCTGGTGTGGAATTTGTTGCTTTCAAAGAGATTGCTTTACAGTTTTCGGATACCTGCGAACTGATGATCAATCCGCAGAAGAAAATCATCATTCCGGAAAAGCCGGATCAAAGCTACGCCTTCTGCGCGGCGGTTGCCTATCATTTGTGGCGTGGTAAATCGAAGGAGGAAGAGGAACTCCTGCTGTCGGGTTTCTATCGTATCGCCATGGCTCTTCCTAGTGATTTTGCGACCCTGCTGATGATGGATGCCCTGACCGGCAATCGCAAGACGGAGTACCCGACAGTATTTGCCGACAAACTATACCAGCACAAGGGCTATGCCGCCTGGGCGGAAAAACATGGAAAGGCTATGCGGGCGCGAATGAACCGGAAAGGATTGGCATGACAGCGGATTCATTTGAACAAAAGTGCGCGGCAGTTCTGAAAAGCATGGAACAGGACCGGCAGAAGCTGCTGCTGCGCCAGCCCTTTATCGGCATGATTCTGATGAATCTGGAACTTGTCCCTGCGCCAGGCAATATCGTAAAAACAGCCTGTACCGATGGCTCCAGGATCATGATGGGAATTCCTTTCTATGCCAAGCTGGATCTGGAGGAGCGCCTGTTCGTGCTGGCACACGAAGCCTGGCATTGCGTGCTGATGCACGGCGTCCGCTGCCAAACCCGTAACCATCGCCAGTTTAATATCGCCGCGGACCTGGAAATCCATTTCATCCTCCAGAAGGAGAAGATGAAGGAGCCTTTTGTGCTTCCGCATAAACTGGAATGGGACGGCTTGTCTGCTGAGGAAATCTATGAGCAATTAGGACATAAGAATCCACGAAAACACCATGTGACGGAAATCCAGGCAAATAAAATGCACGGTAATACTCCAGGCCTGGGAGATCGAGGATCTAAACCAGGGCAGGAATCGGAACATATTCATTGTGACGAAAATGGGGAGGGCTTTGATCAGCATGTCTATGCGGAGGGCGGAACAAGAACACATGCCACCGACCAGGAAAAGGCTGACGCTCATGGTGCTGACAAACAAAGATATGGTACAGAATCTGGTGATTCCGGCAGGGAAGGAAAAAATTCTGATACTTTCCCAGAAGCTGTCTGGGATACTGAAACCATTGAACGCATCCGCCGCATGGTCATCCGGGCGGCGCAGATTGTAGAGCGTACACAGGGGCATCTTCATGCTCATCTTCAAGGCATTGTGGAAAAGCTCCGCAAGCCCGAGCTTCCCTGGCGAGAGCTTCTGCGTCAGTTTGTGACCAGCTGCTATGGCGGTTCACGCCGCTGGCTGCCACCCGCGCGCCGCTATTTGTCTCGGCAGCTTTATCTGCCTTCTTTTCGGGACAACAGGATGAATGCTGTTCTTGCCATTGACAGCAGTGGTAGCACTACTTGCGACCTGCCGCAGTTCTTTGCGGAATTGTCCAGCCTGCTGAATTCTTTCGGCAAATATGAGCTGACCGTCATTTACTGTGACTGCATCATACAGCACGTGGAAAAATTTACCGATGCACGACGTTTTCCTCGGAGCTATGAATGGAAGAGTTATGGCGGCGGCGGTACCAGTTTTATCCCGCCATTTGAGTATGTGAGGGAGCATGCTTTGAAACCTGAAATCTTCATCTATCTGACAGACGGTTGCGGTAATGCTCCGGCGAAGGCTCCGAAATATCCTGTACTGTGGGTACTTACCAACGACGGCAGAAAATGCGCAAAGTGGGGACGGGTGATAAAACTGAAAAATGGCCGTAAGGATGTAATGGAGGAACGATGAATATCGATGGCATATCAAGGATTGAAGAATTGGCCGCACCGTATAACGCTTTATGGGAAAGAAATGCTCCATTGGAGGAAATTGCAGCCTTCTGCCGGAAGCAGATAGTGAAGGCACAAATCGACCCCAGAGGAGAATCGGATCTCTGCCGTATCTTGCAGGCAAGCCCATGGGGAGATATGGTGCTGCAGCCCAGTTTCCTTCTTGCGTTGTCAGAGGATGACGATGAATTGTTGTCTCACATTGGAAGGTACATGACCAGCAAGTACGAGTATCTGGGAGTGCTTCAATATACGCAACGCATTCTGTCCATGAAAAATGGCCTTTCAGATAAAATCCGTGCTTTCTTCTGGCATCACATGCGACATGCGCACTGGAGATATTCCTCACTGCCCCGTCCGGATATGTGCAATATCATGTTTTGTGACAATGATGATAATCGCAGGGCTATTAGTCGCTACAAAAAAACAGGATATATGCAGATTCCGGCAGGCGTTTTTTTTCTGGACGGTCCAATCACTACAATTCCTGCTAAAATTGAGCATGCTTTCAAGCGTGATGCGGTGTCATTGTTCGAAATGGAAATGACATTGTCAGGCAAAAAACTGAGCAAGGGAATGCTGCGTACCATCATGGAGATGGGGGCGGCAGGGATTCTCTGTCATCTCCTGAAACACCGTTTGCGAGAATTAAGCTCCATCCTGTCGCCGCGGGATCTGCTATTCTGCATCTGCTCGAGTGCACCAATGTGCTGGGCCTTGGACATGAGATCTGGGGGGACGGCGCAATCACATATGGTTGTAGATACGCTTGAAGAACTGATACCGGGCATTTGCCGGAATACTATTGACCCGCTTGGAAATACACCCCTTTGGTACTGCCAGTATAAAAAAAGCCCGGAGCTTCTCGTGCGAACCTTGCTGAAATATGGCTGCGATCCTGACAAGAGAAATTATCTCAATTTGTCATACCGCATCTGCCAGGAGGCAAAAGCTTTGTATGATCTAAGCCGGAAATTATCGAAATGAGGAACAACGAGGGCGATTCGCACAACTGAGTGCTAAGATCGCCCAGGAGGAAGATTGTTAAAGACAAGCTCGGGATCATCAGTCTAAAGACCAAAAGCACTGATTGCCTAACCATGCCTTGCATTTGTAATTATGACTGGAAAGAGCACCTGAAGATCGTTAGACATTATGTTGCTTTCTCATTTATGTTGCCGTCCGAATTGCTTAATGCTTTGCGCATAGCGTCCATGTGCGCTTTTTTTGCTGTATCGTCCCAGTCGCTGAAGGTAAACGCGTGAAGAAGTTTCAAGCTTGGTAACGTTTTTTCGAGAATCCATTTCTGTATCAGTTCTCTCTTAACATTGAAAAGATTATTACTTAATTTGGAATTCTGGGAAATGGTGATCAGAGCGAGATTGGCAAAGCTGCGGTCAACTCCTGAAGAGTTACCAACAGCGCTTTTTTGAGCCTCAATATGCTCAACGGAATTCCGTCTCCTGAAAACAAATGCATTTGCAATTTCCAAGTCTTTTCCGTTAAATAAATCTTTCCGTTTTTTCCATAATTCGTAATCCAGTCGATAAAACCAGTAATGCGGAGTGCTACAATCGAGTTCAGGCCCTTTTCCGGTAAAATCTTTTTCCTGCATTTTTTCGTTGAAATCATCATCGTCAATTTTTTCAAGCGTTGTAATAAACTGTTCAATTGATAATTTGTCCTCTTTGCCCTGACTACTCGCCAACCAGTTAAATGCTTCTTTCATCCATTTATGGGCAGGCCTGCTAACGTATAAGTATGACTGGAGAACAATCAGGTGCTGGCGTTGTTCCGGGGTGACAGTTTGATCATTGAATATGTCCTGCAGGAGCTGGCGTAGTTTCGGGGGGACAGTTTGATCATTGGATATGTCCTTCAACTTATACTTGTCCTGCAGATCACGCTGGATAAAAAAGTATTTAAGCAGTTCATTTTGATCGTTCATGAAATTAAAAAACCTTTCCGCATTCGACTTCCATATCTCCGTATTATCAGCCTGGAAGGAAGTGAGCAATTTTGCCGGATCTGCAGAAATATTACCTGGTTTTGATTGTTGTGCTTGATCAG
>JBAXYW010000316.1:0-5045 GCA_041670605.1 Lentisphaeria bacterium | reverse complement strand
TGGCTTCCAGAGTGAATGGGCGCCCGAATGCCCGCGGGGGCATTTGGAAAGCCTCGGTTCATTCCGCACGACAATTCATCGAACTCGGGAAAAAAACTGCAGCCACTCCGGATGGGCGTTTTGCCGGCGAAGAAATGTCGAAAAATTCCTCTCCGGTCATGGGCATGGATAAGAATGGGGTTACTGCGTTGATCCGCTCAGCAGCCTGCCTGGATGCCGAACAATTTCCAGCCGATTTGCCGCTCGATGTAATGCTACACCCGTCTGCTGTTCAGGGCGAAGATGGCCTGGCAGCATGGCGAACCCTGATCCATGAATACCTGCGTTCCGGCCTGGCCATCCATTTTAATGTTCTTTCCGTTGAAACCCTGAAAGAAGCTCAGAAAAGCCCTGACCGTTATGCAGGGCTTCAGATCCGGGTTTGTGGATGGAACGTGCATTTTGTGGAAATGGCTCCTGAAGAGCAGGAAATGTATATCCGCCGGGCGGAAAACATCCATTATTAGATAACACCTTTTCCGGGATCGGAAACGTAATGGCTCAATAACCCTAAAAAAACAGTTGGATTTTTTAAGGTTACTGTAGAATCGCCATCAGCCAGCATGCAAAGGTATCACCGATCTGATAATATCCACTTACGGCAGGATGAAGGCCGTTGCTCTGACGAGTTATTCTTTGTGAATTTTGCGCATTTAGCTTTTCTTCTACAACCGGATAATTATGTTCCGTATCCAGATTCAGGCATGTCGGTATAATCCGGATCTTCGGATCCTTCATTGCTTGGACTTTTCGCAAATAGAAGCGATTTAACGCAAAAGCATTTTTCCGGTATTGCCAGGAATAGTAGAGGCAGTGGTAGTTTGCCCCGAACGCATCCTGGTCTGCAGGGGCAGGCACCAGTCCGATTCCGATCAATGAATTCGGAATGGCTTTCCGCAACGGCTCAAGAAAACGGTCGAAAGCAGAGCTGATCTTCGAAATGGTTTCGTCGATGGTTTCGTCTGTGGCGGCAACAATGTCATTCGTCCCCAGCTGGATAGTGACAATATCCGGAGCTAATCCCTGCTGATACCGTTTGAAAAAGCCGGAAAAATCCAGTTTCCAACTCCCATCCGCTTGTTCCGCAACAAATTTGTTCGTCCGATAGGAAGCAGTCTCCGGAATCTTGGGCTTACCCTCCTTGGCAAATGCTGCCCAGGACCATCCGCCATATCCTTCATGGGCAATTCCCCCCGGTACTGTTTTTTCTCCCAGGCCGGCATGACTTCCAATCATCTCCAAATCCGGCAGCAAGTCATGAATTCGCCTGACATAATGCGATTGGTCGGTCAGGCTGTCGCCGATCTGTAAAATGCGTTTCCCAAGCCCCAAGCCGGGCTGCCGCGGAGCAACAAGCAGTTTCATCGTGCCGTGTTCAACAACGCCTTCGTCATTACTTACATAAAGCGACCACTCATAAATGCCGATGTCTTTTTCCTCTGGCACAAAACTCCAGCGTTTCGCATAACAGTTTCCCTTCGTACAGTCTACCTGAAAAGCAAAATGATCTGGATTCACAGTCAGAAAGAGGTTCCTGAAATATACATTCATTTCAATTCCGGGAACGGCATACATTACTGGCGGCAGAAATAGCTTCAAACTTTGATCCTTGGAATTGGGGATAAAATCCAACGCCTTTAGCCTAGAAAGAGAATTTCCTTTTCCCATTTGCTTAATCTTTCTGCTGATCAGAGTTGGTAAAAGTATACCGGTTGAAATCGTAAAAATTTTGTTCGCTTGCCAGTTCGAAAAGATCATCCATCTGATCGTCACAACTCATATCACTGTAGTCCGGGTTTGTTTTCCACTCCTCAGCGAGGTCCTGCATGATTTGGCGGTCGTAGGCCAGTTTTCGTTTAACGCCCTCCGTATTGTAATTGTTGGCCCGGGCATCCGATCCCCATAATACCCGTTTTTGTAGCCGATACCCTGTAAAATAGAGTTTTCGCATCGCTTCTTTGCGATAAACGATCGGCGTGCCTGGGGTCAAATCGGCAAACATCCGGAGTCCCAGTTCATGCAGGACATTGTTCTCTGCCGCGCGAAGTTTTCCGTAGATTGCAATATATTCATCGCACCAGGGCCAGCCCAAATGAGCCAAGGCGAAAGTCAGCTTGGGCACATTGAGCAGGCTTTCATAGGCAAGCGGGCGAGTATATTGACCAGACGCGTAGTGATCGAACAGAATTCCCGAGTGAAACAAAATTGGCAGTCCTAACCCGGCAATCTGCTGCAAAACCCCCAGAACATTTTTGACTTCGAAGTGATTGGGAATAATCTTGAACCCGCACACGCCAGCATTGCATGCGCCAGCCACCTGTTTTTCCGCATCCGCTTCCGTGGGATCCACCCAAAAGAACGGCAAAAAGCCCGGCGTCTTCGACGTATATTCCAAAAGCTGTCCCAAGCGGTATTCCCAATGCTGGAACCGTTCCGGATCCGGGCGAAAACTCGCCGGCGGCAAGGAAAAAAGATTCCCACCGTCAATCTCGGCAGCAGCGGCTTTTTCCACAAAAATTTCCGGTGGATCAATTGGGCCGCACAGCGGCATCAGGTGAATGTGACAATCTTTCATGTTATGACTCAATTCTTGTCAACAAAGGGTTGTACTACGTGTTGAAATAATCAACGCTTCCAGATTTTAAACGGATCAAAGGCCCAAAACATTGAAAACAAGCTAAAATGCGGTTGGACACGGGAGAACAATGGCATGCTTCACCGGGAAACCCTACCCTCCTTTTCCTTCTGCAGCACCAAAATTGCGTGCCTGCTCCGACAAGGTTCCACAACAAACGATGAGGACGACAAAAAAGGACGACCTATTTGCGAACGTCCAATCATTGTATTTTCAGAATACGAAGATCGCCGGACGGGACATTGATTTCAAGTTTTCCATTCTGCACTTCAAGTTTTTCCTTTGTCAGCAGTTCGATAATGCTTTCGGCGGCAAGTTTTCTGACATGGATTCGGACATTTTGCCCGTTCGGGTCAAGAGCCTGCGCCTTGTCGGCGAATTTAATAACGCCGGAATTGTTGATCAGATATAGAAGCCAGCCGTCTTTCGTCCGATTTAATCCATACTGAATATTCCCTTCGACCGACACCGGAAGGAGTTCCTGAGAAAGCTTTTTCAGCAGCCACTCCATTTCCGGGAAACGCATGGGTTCGCCCAATGCCGTTTTTTGCAAGGCCATATTCTGTTCGGATGTAGTTTCTCCATACCAAGGTGTAAGCCAATGTTGCAGGCCGACAATGATGCTGCCTTTGCCATGCTCTTTTTGTGTAAACAACATTATACCGTCAGCATCACTGCGGATGCTTTTTGCCCCTGCAAGCTTGACTTCCTCAATTATATAATGGTCTTTCACCAGGATCTTGCCAGTTCGTTGGAGCCCGGCAAAATCTGCTGGCAACGTTTCTTTCAAGTGGTTGATATTGAGAATCAGGTTCCCCCCATTTTTAACATAATTGACAAGGATTTCAGCCATTTCCGGATTGTGCCCGTAATCTCCGATCAAGAGAGCCACCGGATAATTCGGCAAGGCTCGACGAAATGAATCTTGTTTGGGGAAATCCGGAGTAACCGCATCGAAAACATCGCCATAAGGCTGATTCGCCATCACACATTCCACCCCATTGCGCATTTTTTCCAGGACACGATTCGTCGGATAATCAAGTATCGTGGACAGCACTGCATCGAGCATGAAATCCGGATGCGTGTAATCATACCTCGTGAATGCTTTTCCGCCAAAACGACAATAGCCACGGTTGGCTGGAACCAAAAGTGCTACCGGTGTATAGGGAATTCCACGCTCGGAATGGCTCTTTGTCAAACGATAATAATCGACATACATTCTGCCTTCTTCCGAAAGTCCTTGCTTTTCCAGCGGAGGTTGCTGCAGGAAGAAGCAGTTCTCCACCGCTTCGCGTTCCACATAGGATGCTCCTGAGAGCCAAGCCAGATAAAACGCCCTTTTGATGGAGGAGAGTGAAATCCCATAATTGGGACCATGCCAAAGAAAGCGGGGATGATCTTCCGAGAAACGACTTCCAGTCGAAGTCCGTTTACCGCTGGAATCAAAGCCCTCAAAATAGCTTGCCACATACCAGAACCACGGAACGTTAAACTGGCGAGCTGCCCCCCGACAGAACATCATCTGGTTCTGCCAGAAGACATAGTTTCGGGTTGTTTCGATACCGATTTCACCGGCACCCCAGTATGCTGCCAAGTGACCAATGCACCAATGCCCTTCAGCAATGGAAAGACGCTTCGGATCATTGAAGCCATATTCAGCAAGCCGATCAAAGGTGGTGCGAAGCAACCCGGACACATATTCGTCACGATTGTTTGGCACAGGATATTTTTCAGCAAGCAAGCGGTCAATCTCCTCCTGCGTAATTGCAAAACGGCTACTGCCCGGAAGAATGCCTTTATGACGATTCTTCTGATGCAGAAGAATGGCATCATTGCCCCATTCGCAGGTCGTAAAACCACGAAATTGCGGATGTTCAGACAACCACTTCTGATACGCTTCCTGAGAATGCTTGAATTCTGCCAGATAATAAAGTTTTGCCAAACTCGGTCGGGAGAACAAGTCGACGGTGAATGGTTTTCCCTGAAAGCAGTTCAAATCCAGCGGCAGCTTCTCCAAGGGAAAAGTGTAGGAACCATCGGGCTGTTCTTCTTCACGAAACAGAAAACGATACTGTATCTCTCGGAAGCAATCCATTTTAGCAAGATTCCGGATATTTTCCGGTTGAGACGCTAATGGAGTCAGAAAATCCGGCAACAGTGTGCTGGTATAAATCTCTGAAGAGAGTTGTATTTGTTTCAAATAAAAATCAAACTGCATTTGGAAGTCACTGCCGTATAACGCTGAGTGTTCCCAGGCTTTCGGAATGCTTTCACCGACCAGCCTCTTGGAAAGTAAAAGTTCTTCTGCCAACAGCATTGCAGAAATGGACATGCATAGTCCAGTAATAAGAGTCTTCCGTTTCATCGTTGC
>JBAXYW010000315.1:0-5057 GCA_041670605.1 Lentisphaeria bacterium | reverse complement strand
TGCACGAGCTGAAGCTCACTATTGACGCAGACTAAAGTCTGTACTACATGCACGGGCTGAAGCCCGCTATTGACGCAGACTAAAGTCTGTACTACGAACGACACATACCCAACTTTTTAGATTATTTGCTCACAAAACTTTTTCACAAAAACAAGAAATTGGCGGATAGTAGTACCCCACGTTTTGCTCCTGTTTCAGAAGGGCTGTCTCTTTTGCAAGGGTTCGCTTGTGGACGTCGGGCTACCCTGAGTTGTTTTTAACCGTTGCTAAAGTCTTTCAATGCTGAGTCCGCCATCGATATTGATGACCTGGCCAGTAGAATAGGGCAGGGATGCATTGACCAGCATCAGGACAGCTTTGCCAACATCTTCCGGCTGCCCCCAACGGCGTTGCAGAGTCAAACCTTCGGCGATCATTTTATCATATTTTGCACGGACTTTACTGGTCATATCGCTTTGAATCACACCGGGACGTAATTCATAGACCGCGATGCCGGCTTCGGCAAGACGTACTGCCCAAAGCTTGGTGCTCATTGAGATGGCTGCTTTGGAGAGGCAATACTCGCCACGGTTTATACTGGCATAGTCCGCTGAAATCGAACCAATGTTGATGATGCAACGGAAATAATTGGCCTCGTGTGCGAGCATTTGTCTGGCGGCGGCCTGCGTAAGAAAAAATGGGCCGCATAGATTGATGGCAAGAACACGTTGAAAACTTTCTTCGCTCATGTCCAGCAGGTCGCTACGTACTTCCGGCGCTACACCGGCATTGTTGACCAAGACATCAAGCGAGCCAAAGTTTCCGATGAAGTTCCGCAAAAGTTGCTCACGGGCAGCAGTGCAAGCGATATCGCAGGGATAATAAGCACAATTCACAGAAAATTCGTCGCGAATCCCTGCCGCCGCTACGGTATAGTCGGGATTTTCTGAGCGTCCGCAGAAGCCAACATGATGGCCGGCAGCTGCCAGGCAACGCACAATGCCGGCGCCGATTCCGCGTGTGCCACCGGTGATAAGAATATTCAATTTTTGCATCGATTACCCTGTTCTCTGAAAGGAAAAATACTTATGCACAATATAACATCCTGGATAAAGATCGCAACATGACCTCTGGTACTTGAACTTTGCAAGGTTTTACTTTTTCTATTTGCATGTTTAAATATTTTCATTTGATATTTGCAATAGTGCAAAGTCATGTGTTATATTACGAGTGCATATACAAACATGTATACAATTGACTTCAGAAGGTTCACTTCTATGCAAGCAATTCTCAAAGGAGCAGAATCCCCAGCGGTGTACCGGCAATTACGTCAGGTATTATTTGGGAAGATTTCTTCTGGCGAGTTGAATCCCGGGGATCGTATTTCTCCGGAATTGATCCTTGCAGACACCTTCAAGGTTTCCCGTACCACGATACGTCGTGCCTTATCCGGTCTTGTTCGTGATGGTTTGATTGTGCGTTTTCCCGGCAAAGGCACGTTTATCAATCATACGAGCGTACCGGGGAGAGACCAGCTGCAAATCGGTATGGATTTTTTTGCCAATTTCACCAGCAATGGTTTTTATGGTGCGATTGCTCAGGGCATTCTGGATGAGGCACGCGAAAATGAGGTGTCTGTATTTTTACTTCAGCCGGAGGAATATGATCCGGATCTTAGCGACCGTCTGAATGGCTATCTTTTCATTCATTCTCCCCCAATGGATACCCGGCTTTTTCAGGAAATTTCCAAAGGGATTATACCCGCCGTTGGTTTAAACCACTATATCAATAAAACAGTTGGATTTCTTGAAATAAACAACTTTGCGGAGGCTCAAAAGGGTACGGAATTTCTGCTTTCGCGGGGCCATCGAAACATTGCCTTTTATGGGAATTCGCCCGGAAGTCCAGCAAGTGCTGCTCGTTATGCCGGGTGGCGTTCTGCTCTCCAGACGGACGGGCAGATTATCCGCGAGGCCAATATTCATTTTTATGATCCATCGCTTTCTGCTTTTGCTCAGGCGGAAGAGTTTTTTCGGACGCTGGATGCTACGGCTCTTTTTGTTTCCACTGCGCCATTACTTTCTATGGTTCTCGCGGTTATGAATCGCCTCAAAATCGCAATGCCGGATGATCTGCAGATTCTCTGCTTTGATGATCTTTCTTCCATTGGCCTGGATTGGCCGGGCATTGCCTATATCAAGATGCCGCTTTATAAGATTGGCCGCCGTATGTTGGAAACGCTTCGCCAGAAGATTATTCTTGGCGAACGTGCTCCGGAAATACAGGAGTCGTTTGCGGCAGAGATCGTCTATAAGGAAGCCATGTAGAGAGATTTAAAATGGGGAAATGGGTAGCTTTTGGTGTTTTAATAACGATTATTTAGGAAAAGCAAAAAACGGAGATCTGAAAATGAAGAAAGGTGGTGGCAAAATGAACAGAAGGTATTTTTTTACACTGATAGAATTGCTCGTCGTAATCGCCATTATCGCGATTCTGGCCTCGATGCTGCTGCCGGCGTTGAGTCGTGCCCGTGCGGTAGCCGCTGATATAAAATGTCTGGGCAATGTCAAGCAGTTAGGGGTATTGCTTGCAATGTACCTGGATGACTCCGATGAGTATTTTCCGGCTCGTTACGATTCGCCTACGGCCTCGATCAGCGATCCTAAGGACATGTGGTATGGTGAGGGAAAGCTCAACGTTCCGGAAAAAGTTTTACGGGGTTGTCCGCTTGCCATTGAAAACCCGGCCACAACGGTTATGCGTGGTAAAACCCATTATGGCATCACGGATTTTTCCATGCGTGGCGAGCGGGATCGTTCTCCGAATTTAAATCTCATCATCAATCCGCAAGATATGATTGCTTTTTCGGACAGTAGCAATCCGGTTGATTACAATGCCTGGATTGGCGATGCTGCGGCTGGCTCAAGGCTGCCGAGCAGTCAGGTTGCTTGGTATGTGAGCAATCCCGGTTCGGGTGTGTTTTCGCGTTTTCGTCATGGCAACAGGGCGGAACCTTTGACATTCACAAGCAGTAGTTCGAAGGTAACCCTCCCGCGCCAGAGCAGTAGCAAGGCATCGTTTGCTTTTATCGATGGGCACGCTGCCTTTATGTCGGCATATGAAACATACCAGGCAGCTGTCAACAGCAGTTGGACGGCGTGGAGTACGACAAGTTATGGATTGTATTGGAAACACTGGAATAACAGGATACCAGTAAGATAAGCAGGCAAAGGGCAATGGTTATGAAGAAAATCATGTTGGGAATGTGCTTGGTAACGGCGATATTTGCGATGGCGGCTGACGACCCCTTACAGCCCCTTTTTGACCGGTATTACAACGAACTCGTGAGCAGTCTTAAAAACGAACACCCCAGGGTGTTTTTTTCAGCATCCATGTTTGACGAGATGGCAAAGCGGGTTCAGAGCGAAGAGTTGCTCAAAAATGCCATGCAGGGGGTTTTGCTACGGGTTGATTTGTACCCGGATGAAGTGAGTGAGGAATCCTTTGACAAAAAATATGGCGGTTCAGTCCTTTTTTACAGCAAAGATAAATTTGGTCCTACGGCCATGCGCTCGGCCTTTTGTTATCGCATGACCGGAAATCGCAAATATGCTGATATATCGAAGAAAATTCTGAAATTTGCCTCAGAGTGGTATAACAAGTGTTATGAAGAGGAACGGGCTATTTCCTGGACTGCTTTTTCACGGATTTCGGCCTTGAGCGCATACGATTGGCTTTATCACGAGATGTCTGAGGCGGAACGCAAAGAGATTGGTGCAAATCTTCTCAAACATATCTTGCAGGCTCAGGATACGGCATGGATTGTGCGTTCTGGTTTGCAGAACAAGGGAGAGGGCACCAGTAATTGGAAGTCGAGTTTCTACGGCACCCCATTGTTGAAATTCTATGCAGGGCTGACTTTTTACAAGGCAGGAGTTGATGATGCGACGGCGGAAAAACTGCTGCGTAGCGGAGTAGAGGATTATGTGCGGATGCTGGATTATCGTGCGAAGATGGCTGGGGCGTCCGGTGGCGGTAACAACAGCAGTCCGGGGTACAGCTTTGGCGATGCCCCTATGTGTGAATGGTTGCTCTATTACGCATGGCAGGCGATTACCGGGCGTAATATCGCTGCCGATTTCCCTGGCAACGGCTTGTTGCCGCACTGGCTTTTTTATGCCAGTTTCAAAGGGATTGACGGAAAGCTCTATGAACACGGTACAGGTGGAGCGTGGCATATGGATAACAAGCTGAAAATGAACATGCGCTACCTTGCCCAATTCCGCAATTTCTTTCCGGATTCACCAGCCGTGAAGATCATAGACTACTTCATTTCCACTCAGGAGGATTTCGATCAGGATAGCTACGTTTACGCATCCGGTACTTGGCGCCATGACGGATATTTCCCATGGCTGATTTTTAAGTATAATTACACGCCTAAAAAAGAGATCCAGATCAGCAAGGACTTTCTCGCGAGTTTTCCAAAGGGCTATCATTTTCCCAAGTTGGGGCAAACGTACATGTGTAGCGGGCGGGAGTCTGATTCCACCTATGCGATGTTCACCTGCGGTTCACAAAGCCCGGCTCATAAGCAGAATGATGAGAATCACTTTGTCATCTACAAGGGGGGCTTTCTGGCGCTGGATTCCGGGACGCGCACTGCCTCAGGTTACAAAGACTGGTTTGATGATTTGTGGCATGACAATAACTACAATGCAACAAGTATTGCCCATAACATGGTGACGATCCGTATGGAGGGAGAAACCTTTCCCGGCTGGCCGGAGCAAAAGTATGCTGTCGCCAATCATGGGGGGACGTATAAAACCATTGGCGGCGTAGTGCGCGGTTTTGAGAGTAATGATCTTTTTACCTATATTGCTGGAGATTCGACGGCCTGTTACCGTCCGGAAAAATGCCGGAAGAATCTTCGCCAGTTTGTGTTTATCCAGCCGGATTTCTTTGTCATCTGCGACGATGTGGAATCACTGGAGCCTGAGCAGACCAAGACCTGGCTGCTACATTCCCAGAATGAGCCCCAAGAAAATGGCGATACCTTCCACTTCGACGAACTCAAAGGA
>JBAXYW010000314.1:0-5064 GCA_041670605.1 Lentisphaeria bacterium | reverse complement strand
GGCAGCATGAATAATATCCAATTAAATGGGAATGCACCCTAAGTGAAGTCATGCTTCAGCGGCTTTTCAGCTTTTCGCTGGCGCGGCGCAGGACATCTCTTTCCTGTTCGGTTAATTTGTCATAGCCGACGATTGAAATGCGGTCCAGCACCCGATCCAATTCGCCCGGATCCAATGGTTCGGAAGTATCTTTGCTAAAATTTGCGGAGTGTGTTTTTGTTCGTGGTTTTGGCACCAAGTTGCGGAAAAACCGCCCGATTCCCGGGAAATTTGGCCCGGTCAGCTTGCAGCCCAGCCGGCGCATGTAGATAAACCCACCGAGTGCTCCGCCCAGATGTGCGAGATGCGCGACATGGGAACCCGCATTCGACAAAGAAAATATTTCGATTATACAGTAGACCCAGACCAGAACCCAGAGTTTAACTGGAATTGGCGGGATCAGCAAGACGAAGGTGACCTGTGGAAAAGCCATGCCGGCGGCCACCATGACGCCGAATAGAGCACCGCTGGCACCGACGCAGGCCGCGTATGAATTCCAGTTGGCCAGCATCCAGAGCAGTCCACCAATCAGCCCACTGAGCAGATACAGGATCATGAAACGACGCGATCCCAGAGGTTTTTCCAGAAGCTGTCCAAAAATGTATAGT
The DNA here is from genome assembly GCA_041670605.1 of Lentisphaeria bacterium. Classification (GTDB taxonomy): domain Bacteria; phylum Verrucomicrobiota; class Lentisphaeria; order Oligosphaerales; family Oligosphaeraceae; genus JAQVUB01. The sequence continues at coordinate 4,417 of JBAXYW010000314.1, read as the reverse complement.
CCATACATATTGAAGAAGAGATGCCAGAATCCGGCATGAACAAACATATAAGTGCCCAAGCGCCAGAACTGGAAGTGTTCTACACCTATTGCAGTCAACGCCAGTTGATCCTGCAGGCGTATCCCGAAATCCCCAGTATAACTGCAGAAAAAATAAACCAGGCAGTTGATAATGATCAGTTTTTTGATAATGGAGAGATCGGCGCGAGGCCGAGAATATCCATATCTCGGAGAAGAGCGCATATAGTCACGGTCACCCAGCATGGTATACCTCAAATAACAATGAAAAAAAAACGGAAACCGCTATAATATAGTTGCTCAAGCCGGGTCGGACGGATTCCAAGAAGGGACAAGATCGCTCACGTCCGTAATAGGTCAGTCTTCTGTAGCAGTATCTGATTAAGTCTACTGCTAGTCCTAAATGGAGCCCATTCAGAAAGGCTCGCAATTCATCCGTAAATTGAGATTTTGGCATGATTCAAAATAGGGGTTAGACTTTGTATTTCAGCTTGTCCAGTGGCGGCGAGTCTTTGGCCTGTACGACTGTTACCCGAAAACAGCCTTTTTGATCCACGCCAGATTTTCTTGTAATGCTCCGTTTGGCGGGAGATGTATTGTTTGACATTAGGTATCTTGGATTTTCTGCCCCCCCATAACCGCTCTGCCCAGCGAATTCGGCCATCGCTAAGGGATGGCAATGAAATAAATTAGATGACTTTTTAGATAACTTTGGCATGATATATGTTTTATTTGACCGGTCGGAAGGTAAAAATCAGTTTTTTTATTGAAAACTGGAAATATATTTCTATAGTAATTGTCAAGAGGTTTTCAGTCATGATCAAAAAGCATCGACAACATAAAAGCGGCATCATTGCGGCGGCCTTACGAGAACAATGTTTGCAGCCAGATTTACCTTCTGGGGCTTTGTTACCATCGACGCATCAGGTCGCTGCGAATTTCCAGGTCTCATTGATGACAGCGCATCAGGCTTTGCAGCAGTTGAAATTAGAGGGATTGGTTTACCGGGTACAAGGCAGTGGCACTTATCTAAAAAAGAGCATTTCCTTGCCCAAGCGCATTGGCATAGCAGACTGCAGTATTGCTATGTTGTATAATGAAGAGATGCAGCAGGCTCAAAATCGAGTCATCAGCAATTGTATTGAGTACTTAACCGAACATTGCTTTGATGTTCAGACCATCTCCTATCCGGAACTGAGCAATGCAACAACAGCCGCAAAATTACTGGCTTCTCTGGATGGTCTCCTGCTCAGCTATAACTATGCGGATTCTGACATTATCGCTAAACTGGCCAATGCCACGATACCGATTGTAGTCTACCGGCATGAATTTGTCGCCAATCTGCCTTTTTCACAAGTTGTTTTTGATTTTAACCCTGGAATTTTACAAGCCTTGTCAAGCTTGGCTTTAGCTCCGGATGATTCGCCTATCATCATTTATGAAAGCACGCCTTCTGCGTTGCATCGGCGCGACTTGCTGACAACGCATTTACAGGCTGCCGGTTTTCCTCCTGAAAAACTGATTTTTCAGGAGGTTTGTTCGGTTTCACGTACGGCGGATTGTTTTCGTCTGGCTCGAGTTAGCAGCCGCCGTTGGCGTGGAAAACTGCTGTTTTGCGTGATTGATGATATCGCTGCTGGCATTATCAATGCCTTAAAAGCAGAACAGCTTTATCCCGGAAAAGACTATCGTCTGCTGAGCATTGGTAACAGTGAAAACTACGGCTTCCGGCTTTTTGAGACCCCCTTCTTAGCCTCCATCGATATGCCTTTACAACAACTGGCGCAGGAAAGTTGCCGTTTGCTGACCTCTTTGATTGAGGAGCCCGGTATCAGTCAGCATATCATCCGCATTCCCGGTTATTTCGTCAAGCGTCCCAGTGCATTTCTGGATAAAAATATCGTTCCAGTTTGGGCAGTGAATTCCGTACTCGGCAAAAAACAGCAAAACAGCAAATTAAAACCAGATCAAGAACGAGTGAAACCTGATCCAATTCTGCAAACTGAACCTGCGTAATTTTTTCATTCATTGCCAATATTGATTATCCTATCTACAGGAGCCTCGTTATGACAAGCCATTCTTTTTCCCTTTCTCGCAGTTCCATATGGCAGCTTTTGTTCTCCCTGGCATTCTTCGTTGCCTGCTGCCTGACATCGGCCTTTGCCCAAGATCAGCAAGCCGGAAAAAATATCGAGCTCGTCAAAAATGCTCAGCCACAAGCTGCGATTGTTATCGCCGCAAACGCATCCGGTGTAGCAAAATATGCCGCAAAAGAATTGCAGTGGCACCTGGAAAAGGCAACGGGTGCCAGCCTGAAGATACTGCAGGAACCCGACCTGGCAGAGGAACAATTCTTTCATTACATATATCTTGGGGCAACCAAAGCCGCTTTGCAGGCGGGCATCAACGCCGATGAAATGGTCCCGGACAGTTTTCTTCTACGTACCCTGGAAAGCGACTTGTATATTGTTGGCAAAGAAAAAGAAATTTCAGAAGATTGGTGGTTGCTTTTAAACCTGAAAACGCCATGTCGCGGAACGCTCTATGGGGTCTATGAATTCTTGGATCGTTTTCTGGCAGTGCGTTGGCTATGGCCAGGGGAACTTGGAACATATATACCGAAGTATACGGATATCAGTTTACCACCCATGGATGAACTTGTCGTGCACGCTTTTCAGTTCCGTGCATGGTTTAGTTCTGCGCCTTCTCATGACGAACTGATTTTCATGCAGAGGCATCAGTTCAGTCGAGCCCAGATGCCACCCGTAGGACATACGTTTCAAAACTGGTGGAAGGAATACGGCAGTGCACATCCGGAATGGTTTATGCTGAATGCAGAAGGTAAACGAGGCCCCAATTCCGGCGATACCGTGGCACCCATGTGCGTTTCCAACCCGGATTTGCAACGTTTCCTTGTCGAAGAAAAATGGGATGGTGGCCCTTGGCTCGTTCTGGGAGAAGTCGATCGCGTAGATTCCTGTCGCTGTGATGCCTGCAGGGCTTGGGACATCGATGCTCCAGAGACCCCTCAAAGGGGAACCGTCCTTGCTGACCGATATGGACGCTTTTGGCGCGAAGTCTATGACCAGGCAGTCAAACGAAATCCCGACGTGAAGATTTCAACTTTTTTTTACTGGCCTACATTTCAAGCCCCTTTGGGCGAACTGCAGTTGAACGATCATTTTTTTGGCATGTTTGTCCCCTGGTCGGGAAAAAACATGTGGTTTCCGATGCCGGATGACGAATTGGAATATGTGAAGAATCAATGGCTGGGCTGGAAAAAGACTGGTACCCGCATGGCGTACTGGTCCAATTGCATGCACGGCGGATATACAATGCCATTTATCAGCATGCGCCAAATCGCTGCATTTCTGAAATTTACTTATGAACAGGGCAGTATCGGATTTTTTGGCGACTCTCTAATCGGCTATTATGCCACAAAAGGGCCGATGTACTATCTGCATATGCGGCTGTTAAAAGATCCAACCTTACAGACCGAGTCCATTTTGCAGGAATTTTATTCAGCTTTCGGGGCAGCGGCTACGGATATAAAAGAATATTTTGACTATTGGGAGTCATATTCTGAGCAACTGGTAAAAAAACTCAATTGGCCGCAATGGGGCGTGACACAAGCGCTTCGGGCACCCCAAGCATATCCCGTAGAAGCCTTTCAACCTGCCGAAGCAATGTTGGATCGGGCATTGTTCAAAGTTCAGCATGCCCCCAAAGCAGAGTTTGCCGAAAGAGTCCGTTTTATTTCCCTGGGTTTGCGACATGCCCAACTATGCCTCACATTTCTTAACACATTGGAAACTGGGAAGGTCAGCCTGAACAACCAGGAGAAATTTTTTGCCGCACAACAGGCTTATCGGGTACTTCAGGATTTTCGCAATCAATATAAACATTTGCCTTTTGCTGATTTAAAACATGCAGAAAACATGGAAAAAGGAATTAAGAATTTGGATGCTTTGGCTCAGGAGTTTGCAGCAGTCCGACAGGACACCCCAGTCGCAACTCCAACGCCTTGGAGTACCTGGCTTTTCCAAAAAGACCCGGATGACCAGGGACTGAAAGAAGAATGGTTCAACAGGACTCAGGCTGCCGCAAACTGGCAGGCTATTCCACTGCCGGCCTTCTGGGCGGATACCTGGGTGGGGGACTACCAGGGGTATGGCTGGTATCGCACAACATTTAAAGTGCCAGGAGCCTGGAAGGAGTTGCCCCTGAATCTGGAATTTGGTGCCGTCGATGAACAGGCTTGGGTCTATGTCAATGGGCACGCAGTCGGCGAACACAGTGTGCAATCAGAAAAGAAAACGATTGGCGCTCTCTGGGATCGCCCCTTTACGATTCAAGTGGCAGCGGAATACTTGCGCCCCGGCGAGGACAATGTGCTGGTG
>JBAXYW010000313.1:0-5067 GCA_041670605.1 Lentisphaeria bacterium | reverse complement strand
GTTGCGGTCACGGTAGTAGAGATTGGAGAGTTTATAAAGTTCTCGTTCATATCCTGGGGTTGCGTGGCGCAAGTTGTCCCAGTTTTCAACCACGTCTTTGATGCCATGGAGAAAAACCAGCTTAAAATCGGGTGCTGCGGCTTTGATTTCCGCGAGCGCGGCAGCGTAGTCATCATGATACCATTTTTCTTTTGGCCGAGCCAGGCTCATGCCGAGTGCCACCGCTTCAACGACCATGGCGTCAATGCCAAGCGCTGCCATCTTGCGATAATCGACACCGTATTCGTACAAAGCATCAAAATTACCTTTGGTCCAAGCCGAATTGATCGTATTTTTGAGGCCGACGGCATGCAGTGCCGCGGTCATTTTTCCCCAAAATTGCAGCCAGCGTTGGGCATTGAAGTTAATCCATTCAAGGCGGTGGTTTTCCCATATCCAGGCAGCACGTTCCTGAAGCTGTTGTAAACCGTCGTCCGGTAAAGGACGATCTGCGTTGCGGGCGGCGGTAATTTCTTCTTGAGTGACAATTTTTTCACATGGTTCCACGAGACAGGCTGGGAGTTGCCAGTTGCGTCCGGCAAGGAACTGTTTCATCATTCCATCGGAGAAGTCGACCCCCATCAGGTTGCCGCTGGAAAGCGGTCCCCAACCGTCTGGGCCGTGCCAGCCGGCAAAGCCGTAATCCAAACAGGTTTTCACCACTTGCGGGACAACGAAATCCTCGACAAGCGTATTGTCGGCAAGTAGTTGCAGTACATTAAGCTCGAGTCCGCGGTGATTGAAGCTGTACACTTCGCGTGCTTCGGGATGGATGCTCATCCATTCCTGATGATATTGATTTTTGTAATATACGGTGAAACAGGACAGGTAGCTGGCGCACCCGGCTTCCGCGAGCGTTTGGATGAGGCCACGCACCTGGAAATTCGTCCAATCTTGGCGTTGGCGTGTTTCATTTCCGGGATGGGCATTGCGGCTGCAAAAGACGGGGGACAGTGGTTTTTCTGTATCAAGGTTATCGTGTAGCAGGAAGAAGTCCGGTGAAGAAAAGAGTAGGCAGGCGATTTTCGGTACGAATCCAAGCGTTGCGAGGTAATTCGCGACGCCAAAATCCGCAGCCGAATTGTCAAAGGCGAGGAGTTCCGTCCAGATCCAATGTTCAGCATTCATGATAAGGATTCCTTACTCTTTCCTGGCAGCGGTGATGATTTCGGCGGCGGATAATTTTCTACTGTAGAGTTTGACGTCACTGATGGCCGCGAGAGCGGGACGGTAGCCGAATTCACTGCCAATGGCAAGAGAATCGATCCCGTTCCCTAGTGGTCCTGAACCCGTTCCGGCCAGTTCACCATCGATAAAGACCTGGAACGTGTTGTCACCATCGTGGGTGGCGGCGATATGTACCCATACTCCCGGTTGCAGCGGATGTTTTCCAGGGGTCGTTGCGGCATAATTGGTAAGTTTGCCGTTGCCCAGTAAGATACGGTGATAATGCAGCAGCAGCCGGAAACCCTCTGATGCGCCGGTTCTTCCGTTGCTGACAATGACACCTTGGTGCCCATATTTTTGATCCGCATCAGGGCTATACCAACACATGACCGTCATGCCTTTGGTAAGTTCAAATTTGTTGATGCCGTCGACACGGAGATAAGGGGCAGTGCCGTTAACGCCACGAAAATCAATGGCTTTTCCGTTGCGCCCTTCGCGCCAAGCGATGATGTCCGGTTCAACAAGGACGCCATCGAGTTGGTTGGAGCCGGCATCCTTGATGATGGTTTCATTGGCCTCGTTTAGTGGCCAGCAGCCCACCAGACCCTCTTCGGCGAGGCAAAAGGAAAAGAGGGTGGTGAAGCAGACAACGACGGTGAAAATTCGTTTCAGCATGGCGATTTCTCCTGTTTTTTTTGACGTCGATTATTTTTCATAAATCTCGATTTCAGTGATTTTTGCGTTTGCTCCACGTGTGCCCGTGATGTAAATGCGAACGGCTTCTGCGGTTTGCGGTGCAAACTGGTGTTCCTGAGCTACGCCGGAAGCATCGCTGAGCTCGGCGGCGGTTTGGTACTCGCCCTTGTTTCGGATTTGCACCTGATAACTTTTCAGTGAATTATCAATGGGGTAGACGACGACTCTACCGACGGAAACCGGCTTTTTGAAGGTCACTTCAATCCAGTCGGGCGATTGGTTCGGGGTTGCGTCCGTCCAAACCAGTTGTTGGCTGTAATAGTGCTTGAAATCAGGAGGCTGGATAACGCCGTCAGCAACATGCCAGAGACAGTTGTCGGCTCGGACATTTAATGCTTGATTGCTTGAGGCGGCCACTTGGACGTTTTCATGCTCGAACATCTGGAAGGCAAGGTTGCCTGGCTTTTTCCGCGCAGCATTGCGCTGGGCGATTTCCGCTTCAATGTCACTTCCACTGCGCAGTTGGGGATAATTCGGATCCGCAGTATAGACGTGCACCGCGAATTCGGTAAACTGGTCTCTGAGCACGCCGTCGATCGTCGTAACTGTGCGGTCTTCGGTCAGAACCCGGAGCGCTGCATTGCCAAGAGGGGGGAGCGTCAAGCGCATTTCCCGTTCGCCACCGCGTTGTAAATTGGCTGCGAAAATCCACCAATAGCCGCGATGTTTTCGGGCAATGGCACGGAAGCCTTCTCCGTCGATTTTCAGTGTGACTCCGGGATCCGGCTCGAGTAACGCTGGTGCATAGGCCTGCAGTTCTTTGACATGTTCAACCAAACCGATGCCGATTTCGGGATAATGTTCGTTGAAGCGATTGTAAAGTATTACTCCGCGTCCCCCGGCGATAAAGGTTATCAAATGCTGGTTTCGCAGTTCAAGATAACGCGGGACGCGGGTTTTGACTGCTGCGTAATTGGAATAATCAAAGCCTTGTGCCAGCCAGGCCAGGCTTTGAAAATGCGGACGTCCCTTGAAAAAGGCGTTGAAGGCATCGAGAAAGTTGGTAATCTTTTCAAAGTTGTTGAAGGCTTTTTCTCTGGCCGGGGCCGGATAGGCGTGTGCCCCGTTCAGGTCGGCGGTATTTGCATAATCCGCGATGCCTGAGATCGTATCGTTGGAAATAATCACCGGATGCCAGGGATCGGTATCACTGATGACTTTGTAAAAGTGATTCAGGGCATTGACGGTGTCACCAAACACCTCGGGCTCATCACTCAAATAGTAGGCGAATAAACCTGGCTTATGCATCTCATCCAAAATTACCTTCTGGATTTTTTCAGCATCGGAGGAATTGATTGTGGGGCTGTGTCGAAGCTGACCCATTTCTTTATTATGCGATAAAACCGGGCTCATGTAGTACGTATTGCGGAAAGGTTTCCAATCCAGAAACACATTGACGCCCTCAATGAAATCTTCACTCGCGGCCCACTGCATGATGGGGAAAAAAGGCTTCCCGTCGCGGATGAGGGTGCCGTCTTTGGCCAGAAAAATTTCACCGCTGAGATAAGGTAATTTTCGCAGTGGCTCGGTCACTTCCGCACTGCGGTTGCCGTTGGTATCGTTTAACAAGGCAAAAAGGCTCATTTTTGCTTCCGGCAAGTCTGCCGTCGGAAAAGTAAATTCACTTTCAGCGACTGGCTCGGTGGTGGTCTCGAACAAGATTTTTCCGTTTGTATCGCGGATGCCGGTTCGCAATTTCTTGTTGACGAGGTCTTTTCCGGAAAGCGCGACTTGGACTCGATAGCGGATTTTGTCGAGCTTCATCGTCGCAAAAACAGCATTTTTATAATGTGGATCAAGCAGCTGGATTCGAATCGGCTGAAAATCGACCGGCAGGGTATATTGACGGTGCTGCAGGATGCGCTTGCTGATCGGATCGCACAGCAGGACATCGCAACGGTATTCGCCAGTTTTTTTGAAGGTGAAGCCGTCGAAAACAACCGTTTCATCGCCTCCTGCAGGGAGCTCCAAGGTGATGGATTTACTTTGCGCTTCTTCATTGTCGGGGGCAAATAAATCGACGACGACAGACGCTTTGCGTGCCGTTGCGTCTCGATTGCTGAAGTTGACGGCGCACTGGAGGGCAATGATGCCCGGTTCGTCCGCAGCTGCTGTCGAGAGTACCGGCTTGCTGCTTGACCAGCCGGCAAACTGGCTGAAATCGTTATCAAATCCTGTGAGCAACGGGAATTTACCGGCGATATGATATGCCCCATCGGCGGCCATGGCACTATCCTCCATGGCTTCACCGGGTGGCAGTCCGCGAGCGCCTCGGGCAATGTTAACCGCCCAACGGGCGCCGGAGCCGGCTGGAATGTCCAAACTGGACAGCGGGATGCGAAATTCGCAGCTCCAGAATTCCGGCGTCTGGTGTGTTGCGACCTGCCAAAGCGCATCCCATTTTGGGTCACCGACAAAACCTCCCTGATCACGAAAACCGTCAAATTTTTCTGCGTTCGGGTTGGTGATAAAGTGGAAATAGACGTTACGGGTGGCGCCCGGGTCGAGCATGACTTCGACGCACTCTCCGGCATAGAGATTGTTGTCGTTAATCTGGTACTTGCTGCCGGGCGGCATAAAAGCTTTCACCCCGATGTAGATTGCCTGATCGTCATAGAGAAAACTCGCTTCTGTACGAACTTGCGCCTTTTCCGCAGTTTTATTGCCGGTGAATTCGCTGCAAACGGCAACCTGTTGCCATGCCGCTTCGGCAAGTTTTCCGTCGATATCCAGCGCAGCAGGAGTGCGCAGGGCGTTGAGCTCGCTGGCTAGCGCCGTAACGCCGGTAAGCAGCAATAACGCCACTTGGAAAAATATCGCTTGATTTCTTGTCTTCATTAGCGGAACTCCCAATCTATGATGATTCAGTTTGACAACAAGGTGGCTCAGGAAAGCTCCTTTATTTATTCACAATATCCGACTCCGACGTAGTATGCCATGGCGTTTTGGGTGGTATCCAGACGTCCGAACTGGCAGATCATCGGAGCGGAGGCGGCAATATGCAAAGCATATTGGGTGACCGGCGGGATGACTGCGCCGCCCAATTCATCGGGATGATCCAAGCGGATGGTGAAGACCCGTTCGGCTTCCACCATGACTTTGATT
>JBAXYW010000312.1:0-5080 GCA_041670605.1 Lentisphaeria bacterium | reverse complement strand
CCTCTGTTAAACCCGCTGGTCTGGGTGCCAGGGATACCTTGCGTCTGGAAATGGGATACCCCCTTTATGGGCACGAGATGGATGCTGCAACAAGTCCACTCGAAGCTGGTTTTGGCGTCCTGTTGAAACTCGAACAAGCCAGGGATTTCATCGGTAGTAAAAGCTTGCGGGATCCCGTGCGCGGAAAACCCGCCAAGCAACTGCTGGGATTCCGCTTGGAATCCAAGCGGGCTGCCCGCCATGGTTCCCCAATCCTTTCCCAGGGCAGAGCGGTCGGAACTATTACTTCAGGTGCTGTTGCACCCAGTCTGGATGTCGCTGTCGCCATGGGCTATGTCGAAGCATCCCTGAGATTACAGCCTGGCGATGCTGTCGAACTGGATATCGGCAAGGCGCGACTGGCTGCTGTCGTCAGCAGTTTGCCTTTCTACCAGCAGGGCAGCGTGAGAAAATCAATATAGTCTTTATACCCTGATAGCTAACCATCAACAAGTGTCGATCGGAGAGATGAAATCATGAAACGTTATGCAAAATCACACGAATGGGTCGAAGTCGTCGATAACAGCGCTACCGTCGGGATTTCCAAATTTGCTGCAGAGGAACTGGGCGATGTGACTTATCTGGAAATGCCGGAGTTGGGAAGCGAGATCAAGGCTGGTGAAATGCTGGGCAGCATTGAATCCGTCAAAGCCGCTTCGGATATCTTTGCCCCCATCGGCGGCACCGTCATTGCGGTCAATGAGGCTCTCGCGACCGATCCCGCAATCCTGAATCAGTCTCCGGAAGAAGAAGAAGGCTGGATCTGCCGTTTGGAAAAAATCAATGCAGCGGATCTGGCGAAGCTGATGAGTGAAGCCGAATATCTTGAATTTGTGAGGAAATAAGATGCCTTTCATAGCCAATACTGATACGGATCGGCAGGCCATGCTGGCAGCTCTGGGCTGTCCTTCGATGGAAGAACTCTGGAAGCGAGCCAATGTTCCTGCGCCGACCTTTGATTTTTCTCAACTGCCGGAAGGCAAATCCGAATTCGAGGCCGCCCGGCATCTGCAACATTTGGCCGGCAAAAATGCGACCGACCTGGTTTGCTTTATGGGCATGGGCTATTATGACCATTTCATCCCCGCTGCCGTCGCCGAGATTCTTGGGCAATCCGGCTTCTATACTGCCTATACTCCCTATCAGGCAGAAGCCTCTCAGGGAACGCTGCAGGCCATCTTCGAATGGCAGTCCGCCATTTGCCGGTTGACTGGGATGGAAGTCTCCAACGCCTCCCTCTATGATGGCGGAACGGCTGTCTTTGAAGCCATGGCTATGGCGCTGAGGGTGGGCAAACGCCGGGAAATTGTCATCTCCGACGCCATCTCCCCGATCTTCCGGGAAATGCTGAAATGCTACAGTGCGAATTTGAACTGCCAGATCAAATATATTCCTGCCTGTGAGGAAAAGTCCGATCAGGAAAGCCTTTTGGCAGCAGTGACGGATCAGACGGCCTGTGTCATTGTTCAGTATCCCAATGTCTTTGGCACGATGGAGGCTTGGGCTGATACTGTAGGGGCGATCAAAGCCAAGGGAGCTCTGGCGGTCTGTGTGTCCTATCCGACGGCTCTGGCTTTGCTCAAGACTCCTGGTGAACTCGGTTTTGATATTGTCGTCGGTGAAGGCCAACCCCTCGGGCTACCGCTTTCCTTTGGTGGTCCCTATTTGGGGTACATGTGTACCAGTATGAAACTAATGCGCAAAATGCCCGGACGCATTGTCGGCCAGGCGAAGGATGCTCAGGGCCGCATTGGCTATGTCCTTACGATGCAGGCTCGGGAACAGCATATCCGCCGCGAAAATGCCATGTCCAATATTTGCTCGAATGAAAATCTCTGTGCGCTTGGTGCTTTGGCGTATATGACTCTGCTGGGGAAAGAGGGTTTACGCAATGTCGCCGAACTTTGTCTGAGCAAAGCGCATTACGCGATGGAAAGACTGACCGCAATTTCTGGGGTTCAGCGCATTGGTGATAGCCCATTTTTCAATGAATTCGTTTTGCGTTTGCCGGGGGATGCCGGTGAAATCGCGGGGCGTCTGGTCTGCAAGGGATTTGCCGCCGGGATGCCCCTGGGCAAATATTATCCCGGACGGGAGAATCAGCTGCTGGTCTCGGTCACTGAAAAACGCAGCCGCGCTGAAATCAACCTGTTGGCGGATCATTTGGAGGCCGTTTTATGAAATTGATATATGATCTTAGTGTGCCCGGTCGGCGAGGGGTAAGGCTGCCGGAATGTGATGTTCCGGAAAAAAACAGCACTGATCTGCCGGAAAATCTGCGCCGCAGCGAAGCGGCGGCCTTGCCGGAAGTCAGCGAATTGGATGCCGTACGCCATTTTACTTTGCTGAGTCGCCAGAATATGGGCGTCGATACCCATTTCTATCCGCTGGGCTCCTGTACGATGAAGTATAATCCAAAAATCAATGAACGGGTTGCGGCTCTGCCGGGCTTTGCGGAATTGCATCCTTTGCTGCCGCAACTACGCAATGGGAATGCCCTCTGCCAAGGGGCTCTCGAAGTGCTTTATGAAACGGAACGACTGTTGTCCACTTTGACCGGTTTTGCCGCTACTACACTGCAGCCAATGGCCGGTGCGAGTGGCGAATTAACTTCGGTGATGATGTTTGCTGCTTATCATAAGGCCAGAGGCGATCAGAAACGTAAAATCATCCTAATTCCGGATTCTGCGCATGGTACCAATCCTGCTTCGGCGGTGGCAGCGGGTTTTGTCTGTCAGGAAATCCCCTCCAATGCCGAAGGAGATATTGATATCGAGAAGTTGAAAGCCGTTCTGAGTGATCAGGTCGCGGGAATTATGCTGACTTGTCCCAATACACTCGGCTTCTTTAACCAGAAGGTTGAAGAAGTGACTCTCCTCGTGCACGAAGCCGGTGGTTTGGCGTATTGCGATGGCGCCAATTTCAATGCCATTCTTGGGCGCATCCGCCCCGGTGACCTTGGCTTTGACGCGATGCATATGAATACCCATAAAACATTCTCGACTCCGCATGGTGGCGGCGGCCCCGGTGCGGGTGCCGTCGGCGTGGCAGCCCGGCTGATCCCTTTTCTGCCCAAATCTCGCGTCGTCAAGAATGCCGAAGACACCTTCGAACTTTGTTACGATTTCCCGCAATCCATCGGTTATGTCGCTCCCTTTTATGGAAATTTTGGCATCCTTTTGCGTGCCTATACGTACTTGTTGATGTGCGGATGCAAGGGCTTCCAGCGGATCAGCGAAAATGCCGTGTTGAACGCCAATTATGTGCGTTTCCTTCTGGCACCCTACTATGAGCAGAAGTATGAGCGCAGCTGCATGCATGAATGTGTTTTGTCGGCCAGTCGGCAGACGACGCGCGGCGTGCATGCGCTCGATATCGCTAAAGCACTGCTGGATGCGGGTTTTCATGCCCCGACGATCTACTTCCCGTTGATCGTGCCAGAAGCCCTGATGGTGGAACCAACCGAAACGGAATCCAAACAGACCTTGGATGAGTTCTGCGATGCGATGATTGCCATCGCCAAGGAAGCGGAAAAAAATCCGGAGCAGGTCAAACGATGCCCGCAAAGCACTCCGGTCGGGCGCTTGGATGAAGTCGCGGCGGCGCGTCAGCCGGTGCTGACGGCTCGCTAAAGTGTGGTTTGGTAAAAAAACGGTCACGCGCCGGCTTTCCGGTGCTGAATTATTGAAAGCGAGGAACTGATGGCAGCCGAGATCATTGATGGTAAACAGGTGGCGATGACGATTCGCGCGGAACTGGCCGCGGAAGTGCAGCAGCTGAAAGAGCAAAAACAGATTACCCCTGGTTTGGCGGTTGTGTTGGTGGGGCAGGATCCTGCCTCGCAATCCTATGTTACCGCAAAAGAGAGGGCTTGTGCCGAAATCGGAATTTATTCCGATGATAACCGTTTGCCGGTTGAAACTAGCCAAGACGAATTGCTTTGTCTAATTGATAAGTTAAACCGTGATCCGAAAGTCCATGGTATTTTGGTACAACTCCCTTTGCCGAAGCATATCGATGAAGCCAAAGTGATTTACGCGATCTCTCCGGAAAAGGATGTTGATGGCTTCCACCCGGTCAGCGTCGGTAAAATGGTGATTGGCGAAAAAACCTTTTTGCCCTGTACTCCGCATGGTGTTTTGCAACTTTTATTGCGTAGCGGAGTGAAACTCGACGGTGCAGAGGTCGTTATTGTCGGGCGCAGCAATATTGTCGGCAAACCGCTTGCTAACCTGCTGATGCAGAAATCCCCTTATGGCAATGCCACGGTGACCGTCTGTCATACCCGCACTCGGGATCTGGCGGCTCATACCCTGAAGGCCGATATCGTCATCGCCGCCGCCGGGCGCCCCAAGACCATTACCGCTGAGATGATCCGGCCCGGTGCCGTGGTTATCGATGTCGGCGTTAATCGGGTGGCGGATGCCAGCGCTAAAAAGGGCTATCGCTTGGTTGGAGATGTCGATTATCTGCCGGTAAAAGAAAAAGCTTCTCTGATTACTCCAGTTCCGGGTGGAGTCGGCCCGATGACCATTACCATGCTGCTGGCCAATACTGTACAAGCCGCACAAATAAGCGCCCGCTGAAAATAGATATTGTTATGACATCATTTCGAGAAATGCCATTGGATCGCCTGGAAACTCAGGCTCGCGTTTGTGCGGAAATCGTGCAACAGACCATGATACAGTCGCTGCTGGGCGGCAAACCCGCCGACCGTTGCCTGAAGGACGCCTTCTACGCAAACCGCCAGTTCGGTTCCCGTGATCGACGCTTGATCAGTGAAAGCCTTTTTGGTATTTTGCGCTGGTGGGGCTGGCTGCGCTACCTCGCACCCCCTGCTTTTACCGAAGCTTGGCAACAGCACCAGGAAAGCATTGCTGAGGCATCGGCCAGTGCCTGGTATGCCGCATTGGTGGGCGCCTGGTTGTTGGAATCTCCGGAAGAATTGCCACCTGCTGTACGCGTTTGGGCGGCTGCCCTTGAACCCGCAGACATGGAATTGAATTTTCCGCCGCGTGAGGCCTCCTGGGAGGAAAAATGG
>JBAXYW010000311.1:0-5088 GCA_041670605.1 Lentisphaeria bacterium | reverse complement strand
TTCAACGCCGAAATCCCCAACTGCAGTATCATAGCCTTCCGGCAAAGTGAGAATAAAATCGTGGATTTCAGCCGTTTTAGCCGCTTCCTCAACTTCCGCATCCGTAGCCATGGGGCGGCTGTAGCGGATGTTTTCTCGGATACTGGTAGAAAATAGGTGAGACTCTTGCAGAACGATGCCAAATTGCCGACGCAACTGCCGCAAATCCAGCCGGCTGACCTCCACCCCATCCAGCAGTAGTTTGCCGCCGGTGATATCATAATAGCGGATAATCAAATTCAGGATGGTGCTTTTCCCACAGCCAGTCGGTCCGATCAGGGCAATGGTATCTCCGGGTTTAACATGTAGTGTGAACCCCTTGATAATTTCCTTGCCGGGGTCATAATGAAAATGGACTTCCTCAAAATCCACCTGACCCGTCAAATGCGGCAAATAAACGACGTCCTCAGCATTCTGAATTTCCGGAGGTTCATCAAAAATTTCGAAAAGTCGTTCGGTGGCGATGGAGACCTGTTGAAGCTGGTTGGCCAGCTGGGAAAAACGGACTGCCGGCCAAAGCAACTGGTTGCCATAGGCACAAAAAGCAACAACCTCTCCATAGCTCAAGTCCCCTTGCAACACCAAGGCGCAGCCGATAAAATAAAGCAACGAATTGCCAAGAGCCTGGATCAAACCAACATTCATTGAAAAGTCATTGCCGGCAATGCCCTGCATTTTACCATAAAACAAGGCTTCGTTGGACTGCCCGGCAAAGACGACATTTTCCCGTTTTTCAGCGCCAAAGGTCTTGACCGCCATGTTCGCCACCAAACGATTCTGTACCCCCCCGGAAAGACGGTCATAAGATTTGCGCACTGAACGGCTCGATACAATAATCTTTTTGATGCTAAACCGATAATTAAGCACAAAAAAAATCAAAATCAACACCAGCAACGCAGCCATCCGCCAGCTGATCAAAAAGGTGGCAAGGATCGCACAGGAGGCGACAATCAGATCCGAAAGCACAGTCATGCTTTGCCCGGTCAGCATCTGCTGCACGGTGCCACTGTCCCCCATCAGACGGTTGACCAGTTTTCCAACGCTGTGTTTACCGAAAAAGCGTAGCGAGAGGCGCAGCAGATGCCGATATAATTTGAAGCGGACATCGAAGACAAAACGTTGTCCCAGCCAAACGCTACACATCTGCTGGCAAAGCCCAAGTAAATAGCTGAGCGAAACAAAGACGACCATCAAAAAGCCGTACTTGAAAAAAACGCTGGTATCCCGTTGGGTGAAAACCCGGTCAATTAGAACCTTGGTCACCAAAGGCGGAAAAATCGCCAAAACGGCGAGTATAATGGTCAACATAAGCAGGACGAAAAGCTGCCGCCGATACGGCCCCATGAAGACTAGAATCTTGCCTAAATTGCCAAAGGTTGAATTTTCTGAGGAACTGCTCATCGAATAAAGCTCCCTTCAATGGGCGAAACAAGCAATTCACAGATCAAGATTGAAAAAATACAACCAGAGACTGGATTTCCCATAGTATATACGCGCCTCCGCAGTCGTACCCGGTGGAATGTCCCGATCCCCTGAGTCAAAGTTGCAGTACGCCATTCGATAGGTCGTTTTGCCATCCGCCTGGATGACGTTGCGGAGATATTCGACTTCCCCCCGAAAATACTGCCGGATAATCCCCTGGTAAGGTGACAAACGAGCCCGATAGTGCTGGCCGACGCCAACTTTCATCGCATGACGTTCATTGACCCGCAGTTTCAATACCCGTTTATCGCCACCGAAAATCTCATAGATTACATTGCTGGGCGTAAGTAATTCTCCAACCACAAATTCATAGCGAACCACCATGCCACTGATGGGGGCACGAATCTTTCTTGTCTGCAGCCTGGCTTCCACTCTGCGCACAGAATCTTCCAAAGCCCGCAATTCATTCGCCAAAGCAGCAATTTCCTGGTCATACTTATTGCGATCTCTTTTCAGCAGTTCTTCATAAATGCTAAAATCCTTATTCTGCAGGGACGTCAAGGTCACCTGAGCGAGCTGCTCCTTCAGACGGTCATCTTCGAGATTATTGGCTGCCTTCAATCCTTTGGCAACCAGTTCACTGGTCAAGTTTAAACGGGTCTGGGCATTTTGCAGCTGCAATTTCGCAATGGAAATATTATCCTTATGCGCCCGTTGCTGTTCCATCAGATCAACGCCCCGCCGCTCCAGATCAATCGACATTTCGGCCTTGCGCCGTTCAACTTCCGTCTGTAACTTCGACACTCTGGCTTTCGTCTCCGCCAATAAGGCTTCTTCTTCCTCAGAATTGAGCTGCACAAGCACCTGCCCGGGCTCAACAAGAGCACCACTACTGACTAGAATTTTACTGACAATACCAGTCACTGGCGGACGCACCTCGGCGTAATCCTCCGTCGTAACATACCCGGAGGCTACCGTGTAGCGCTCCAGCTTAATCAAACTGCCACCAACAAACAGCAGAACCAGAAAGAAAAAAAGCCCCAGCAAAATCACATTCCTGCGTTTTCGCGCTTGCATTTTTCCTATCGGCAATTCTTCCCCGGTTGTTACTCGTAAGTCACCCATGTTCCATCCTTATACTGTCATCCCAGCAAAAGCCCGCACTGCGCCGAAAAGGCGGATTTCACTTAATCCTTCTTCATCCGGATATAATCCTTCAAAAGAGTGCGGATTTCATCCGCCTCATCACCGTAGCGTTTCACGCAGAGATTGCAGTCGTTACAGCTGCGTTCATAACAGTTCCGGTGCACCCGAGCCGGATACGTCTTGCGGAAAATTTCCAGGCATTCATCGGAGCAGAAGCAATAGCGTTCCTGACTGCTACCAAAAGCCACATGAACCATATGGAAGCCATCTTTATTCGGTTCGGTTTCCGCACCGCACCAGGCGCAGGGCACCTTCAGTTTTCCAGTAATCTGCACGCGGCGTTGAGCCACTTCTTCATCCCGCCAAACATATTCCACCCAATCATAAGCATTGGCAGGAATTTTGGCGATCACCACATCGTCATGCATCACCAAACAATCACCGCTTTTCAGCAGGTACGCCCGCGCCCCCACCACTTCACCGCTGTTATTGCGCAGATGCACGCGCACCTTCCCCTGTTTGGGTGTATCATATTTATGCCAGCCGCAAGCCTCACAGATGCTGGCCGACATATGCTGGTAAAGATGTTCCCCGCAAACCGGGCAACGTCCCAGTTTGATGACATGCAACCGCTTTACGGAATCCTCAGCAGCACTGAGCACTTCCCGCTCAGCCACCTTCTGCAGGCGTTGATTACGGCTGCCATCCTCGTCTTCCAACAGAGAAACGTCATGCTCCAAATTCTCCTGCTGCTCTTCCGGCAGACCCAAGCTGGTCGCAATGGTTTGTTCCAGTTCGTCTTCTTTACCACGTTTTCCAAAAAAGTTCATCGGCATCTCCGACACTATTGTTTTGCTGGTTCAACTGCTTCAAAAAAACGTTCCCAGAACTGCCCTTTGCAGCATTACCGGGACTCCGCCACTGCAGCCCCGACATCGTCAAAACCTCCGGCATAGAGATATTCTATTCTGGCCCGCAACAAATCTGCAGCAGCCAGTGTCAAACGCTGCAGCATAATGGTCAGGTTTTTCTGGGCATCAAGAACATCGCTGCTGGCACCTTCGCCGAGGCGGAAGCGTTCCTGTTCGGATGCCAGCGTCTCCTGTGCAGCTTTCATGCCATTGGCTATCAATTCCATACGGCGACGAGCCGAGGCAAAATTGAGTTTGCCAGTTTCGAGCTGTTGATTCACGCTTAATTCAGCCTGTGCGAAGTCTGCTTTCAATTCACTGATTACGGACTGAAACCGGGAACGCCGCGTTTTGCTGCCATAATAATCGAGCGGACGACTCCAAACCACAGTAAGTTCCCCCGCCAAATACTCATCGGAAGTTTTGCGGTGAACCTCAAAAGGAGTATCTGCATTTTCCCCCTGAATCGTCGCCCCTGCATGAACGTAAAGTTCATCTTTCATCTGCTCTTCGTTGATCGCAAAATTCGACTGAGCCAAACTGATTTGCTGGAGAATGCTCTGCACTTCGCCTCGGCGCTGCAAAGCATCAGCCAAGGAAATGTCCGGAAGAACAAGAGCTACTTCCCCTTTATCAATGATGTCATCCGGATCCCCTTTGAGCTGGATCGCTTGCCCGGTACCAATCAGCATGGCAAGACGCACCAGACTGCCTTGCAGATTGTTGCGGGCTTTCTCTTCATCCTCCCGACCAATCTGAAGTTCCCGCTCAGTAGAATAAACCTCATAATCAGGAATGGTTTTCAAATTCGCCAGCTCTCGAGCCACCTTGACCAAAGCGTCAAAACGCTGACTCGCCCCTTGTGCAATATGAAGGATAGAAAGGTATTCATAGGCCGTAATATAGGCGCTTTGAATGTCTCTGCGCAAAGCCTGCCGCAAGCCCATCAGCTCGCTGACTCGCTGGTTATACTCTGCCATAGCTGCCGTCCGGCGATGCCCAAACACAGAAAAGCCCCGATCCCGCAGCAACGGCACCCGTACGCGCACACCAAAGAGATTTTGATAAAGCCGGTCATAATCGGCAGGTTCATAAAGGAGCCGGCTGGCAGCCCCGACGCTGACATAAGCACCCGGCTGAATCGGCACCTCAACACCGCCCTGCACTTCCAAGCTGTTGCTGCCCAGAACCGAATAGTTCGACTGCAGAGGCAAAGCATGATAATCCGTCGCCCGACCCACCGCAGCAAAGAGTGCCGGGTCAAAAAATTCCAGCAATTCACTGTGTTTGAGCAGAGCTTGTTCGATCCTCTCCCGAGCAGCTTGCAAACCGGGAGAGTGCTGTTCGGCCGTTTCAAGCAAAGCCGTAAGCTCACTGGCACTGAGCCAACCGGAAAACACCCACAACAGAGAGATCACAAGAAGCTGAAGGGATAACCTAACCATGCGAATAGAAAATAATAACTTGTTTTTATGGATAGAATCGCTGCCCATGGCGAAAATCTGTTGGGGTTCTGGACAGTAAAAAATACACGCTGACCAAAGGCCATCCGAACATCCGTTAGGGAACC
>JBAXYW010000310.1:0-5100 GCA_041670605.1 Lentisphaeria bacterium | reverse complement strand
CCAAAAATCCTATAAGCTGGGCAAACGCCCTGACTTCTACCGCAAACGAACAACTTACGGCGGCACAATCCCCTGGGTCGGCAGTCACGCAATCGATTGGATCCTGTTCTTTTCCGGAGCGGACTTCGAATGCGTCACCGCGTTTCATGATGCTTCCGATAATTTCGAACACGGCGAACTCGAAATCGTCGCACACTGCCTTTTCCGCATGAAAAACGGCATCATTGCGGACGCCGGAATCGATTATCTCCGCCCTGCTTCGGCAGCAACCCATGGTGATGACCGCATCCGCATCGCCGGCACTCAGGGCGTAATAGAAGTCATCAATGGACGTTTACTACTGATAGACGCCAACGGTAGTCGTGAACTACAGGTTTTACCGCCTGAGCGGGAACTGTTCTCCGATTATGTTACAGAATTGCTGACCAGCCGCCATGCACTGGTTGATGATGCCGATACGATAAAACTCGCACGAGCAGTCTTATTGGCCAGAGAAAGTGCAGATACCTGCAAAACCATTTGTTTCTGAAGAGTCAAACCTGCAAGCAACAAGCAAAAAAAAAGGATATCAAAATGTTTAGAAGAAACTTAAAAATGCAATTACGGGTGCGCGGTAAACGAAGTTACTGTAAAAGCTTCACTCTTATTGAATTGCTGGTCGTTATCGCCATCATTGCCATTCTGGCGTCCATGTTACTGCCTGCGTTACAGAAAGCACGTAGCAAAGCAACGGCTATAGCTTGCACCAGCAACCTCAAACAATTAGGGGTGATCATGCACATTTATTATGATGCCTTTAATGATATTGTTCCACCCTTTGAAGGCATGAGTCGATTCGACAATGTCGGTGTTGTTGATTGGTTTGATGGTCGTAGTTGGTTTTGCAACGAGTTGAAAAAACCGAGCATTTATGAAACTGACAGTTATTATCAGATTTCAAAAGTGATGGTCTGTCCTGCCGTTCCAACGGATTTGAAACGTTGTTTTGGCTATTATACATATCCCATGTGGACCCGAAGTTATACCATACCCCAAGGAAGCAGTTGGTCGGGGAAGATAGCAAATAATCCACCACAAGTGTGCACTCGTTTTCGTACCCCCTCCAAAGTAGTCCATGTCATCGATGGGATTGGCATGCCGTCGTACGGCGCGAACGCAGCCGTGCATGTTGACCTCGCTTCTCCATTTGATCTAAGAA
Organism: Lentisphaeria bacterium; assembly: GCA_041670605.1. Classification (GTDB taxonomy): domain Bacteria; phylum Verrucomicrobiota; class Lentisphaeria; order Oligosphaerales; family Oligosphaeraceae; genus JAQVUB01. The sequence goes on along the minus strand of JBAXYW010000310.1, from coordinate 3,902 downwards.
GTGGCCGGCGGGTTTATTTTCGCCATTCCGGTCGGGCAAATTGTCTGGCTATGGACGGCTCAGTAGTATCTACCTCAAGATTATTACTTGCTGCCGGAGGAATGAATGAACCAAACAAACAACAAACATTACCATGAAATTCTTTTTTATTTGTTATATATTAGCAATAGCGATAACGACCGGTTTTGCCGCAACTCCGGAACATAATGCATACCCACCACCGCAGAGCAAAGGCATCCCAGGGAATGACGTCCCGGGACATGGATCGTTTTTTGCACCACAACCGGAATTCAAGATCCCCAGCTCCGCTTTAAAGGATGCAAAATTTTCAGCTGCGTTGGAAGTATTAGAGGAGTCCGGGCAAACTCGTCTGGCTGATATTCGCTGTGGAATCCCCGTTGCGCAGGGACAATTAACCAGAGTCGACAACCTGACCGTAACGGATCGAAACTCAAAATCTCTCAACGCTCAATTCGCTGCCATTGGATTTTGGCCAGAGGGTTCGATAAAATGGTTACTGGTCGATTTCACTTGCCGGCTCAACGCTGGACAACGGACAACTTTTCAGGTAATCAATTTCGCTGCAGAACAAGCGCCACAATCAGCACTGAAATGGCAAGTCGATTCCGATGTGTTTGTTATTCATACTGGAGCAATGACAGTCGAAATAGGTCGTTGGGGTTTCCAAATGCCACGCAAAATTCTCCTGGCGGAAAAAAATCTTGGAGGTTTCTCATCTGAAGGCGTGGAAATCCTCGATCCCCAGCAAAATCAAGTCCCTTGGCAGGGAGGGCGAATACGCGTGGAAGAATCTGGAACTCATCATCTCACACTGCTTGCTGAAGGCTGGGGATCCGGCGGAAGTGTGAATGTTCGTATGACCTTTACTGCCGATTCCCCAATTTTAAAATTACAGATTCGCTACATTAATACCGATTTCCAGTCGGAGTTCCTAGAGCTGAGTTCCATGTGTCTGCGCTGGCTTGGGATGGAAACAATCTCCAAGATGACCGCCGATGGTGCTACAGTGCAGCGAATAATGCAACATCATGACAGGAAGCTGGAACGCGACGGCAACCTGTCATCGCTTCGTATGTCAGGAGCAGGGCGTTTAGAATATGTCGATAAAGCATTGACTTTTGCGCTGTTAGATGCTGCGCTGCGCTATCCCAAAGCCTTCAGCCACACCGCAAAAGATTTTAAAATAGAACTGCTGCCAAAGTTGCCAAATGCCGATTTCGCTACAGATTTGCCGTACTATCTACGTGCCCCTTATTCCAATGGCAATTACCGACTAAAATGGGGGATGGGATTTACAGAGGAAGTATTAATCGATTTCAGTGCCATGACGCCTCCGGAAACCTTGGCAGCCCCTGAGGTATTGGCAGTGGTTGATCGTGATTATCTCTATTCAACCGGTGTCATTCCCGGAGTGCGACCAAGCCATGAAAGCGCTTTCGATGACTTGAATACTGCTATGAGTGCCAGTCTCGACCATTATCTGAAAGCTCGTGAAAACCAGCGCGAATACGGTTTCGCCAATTATGGAGACTGGTTCGGTGAACGCGGTTTCAATTGGGGAAACAACGAATACGATCTGGCGCACGGTTTATACGGGTTATATTTCCGCTCCGGTAACCGACGGGCAGCCCGACTGGCACGGCTCGCCGCACGGCACCAGGCCGATGTCGATATCATCAATGCCTATCCCGCACCAGAATTTATTGGTGGCAATCCTCAGCACGCAATTGCTCATAATGGACACCGCTATGACAGCCCTCGTCAAGTCGGAGGTTGGAGCGGTTTGTACGACAGCCGGCAGACCGGCATCAACGGGCATACTTGGAGCCGGGGCATGCTTGACGCCTGGTGTGTTCACGGCGATGCAAACGTGATGACTGCCGCCTTGAAATCTGGAGAACATCTAAGCCGTTATCTGACGCCAACACCGATGGGATTGAACGAACGAGCCAATGGATGGGCAATGAATGCGTTGCTTGCTTTTTACGATGTGCTTGGAAATCAGCGCTATCTGCACGCTGCTGAAAGTTTCAAAAACGTGGCTTTACAAGCGCAAAATTTCCAGCGTGGCGGGGCATGGCCTCATCTCCTTCCGCCCGGTCACGATGGACGATTCGAAAATACCATGGGAAACTGTTTGTTCTATGTAGCGGTACTCGGCAATGCGTTAAGACAATATTACCGTTGCACTGCCGACAACGCTCTGCAACGTTCTCTGCTCGGCGTAGGTGGCTGGCTAAAACTTTGTTTCGACCCAGGATCTGCGGGATGGCCTTATACTGCCTCATGGGAAGGAAGACCGTATTTTCGCATCAGTTCGGACTGCAATCTGCTGATAGCTCCAGTTTATGCCATAGCAGGACGATTTTCTGGAGATCGTTCCGTACGTGATGGCCTACGCCGGGTGGCTGCACTTACTCTGACCGATACCCCAACTGGCAATGGTAAATTGTTGGCTATGAAACTGCTTTTTCTCGGTGATTTTATTGATGATTTGGCCACCTGGGATACAGAGCCTTTAACTGAATCTGAAGCGTTCCGAATTTTGGCTACAGGAGATAATAACTTCGCTGTGCGTGGGCCGATTGATAAAAAATTTGCCATCCATTGCTCACATCCTGCAGGAAATTTTCGTTTAACCAGAGTCCCTTATGGAGCCAAACAAAAAAACGAGCCGGAATATGTTGTAAAAATCAGCAAAGAAGAGGGAGAATTTATTCAAGAATTTCGTGCTTCGACAGATGCTTACAGCAAACACGATTTTATACTTGAAGATACGGGAAAATTCATCGTGGATATTCACGATGATCATAGAGGGTATTGGGAGCTTAAGGAAAATTCAGAGCAACGAACTGCTGATATTTATTCGTTTGTTGCCCCGGAATATTCTCTTGCCTCGGGACCGGTATTTAACCGTTATCTCCTTGTACCGGAAGGGACGCGGAATTTTCAGTTGAAGTTTTTTTGCAGTGCCGGCCCCAACCGGGTACTGATTTATCGTCCCGATGCTTCGATTGCTGCGGATCGAAGCTTTGACAAGGGGGTCTTGCTATTGGATATCCCAGTAGAAGCAAAGCATGCAGGAACTTGGTCAGTGCTGATGGTTAGTGCTTCCGAACGCCGTGATGTGGGGTTGCAAATTCAGGGCATCCCCCCTTGGATCAAAGCAACCAAATGATAGGAATGCACAACATGAGCTGAGACCGCTTGACAGAAATTTGCAGGGTCGTGTCTAGTAGGTTTCTCGAAATGAGATTTCATATACCTCTCCTTATACTGGGGAGGTTTGACTCCTCGGCTTTAAAGTTAACGTTCAGAGGGGAAGGACATCATAAATTATTGAACAAAAGAACCTTTTGTAGCGAAAATAGGCTTGTGTTTTTCAGTCAAAAAAGGTCGAATCTTGAGAATTATTGACTCTCATGTGCATCTTTCATCCGATAAAATAGGAGAATTGCTTGTTGCGTCTCAGCAGGCTGGGATTGGACGTTTGATCGTTTCTCATCTGGGAGATTGGTCGGCTTATCCAAGTGCCAAGGAAGTTCGTGTAGCCAATGCGGAGGCCGCTCAAGTTGTCGCCAGTTTTCCTGAACAGATCAGTTTTCTTGTTTTCTAAATCCCCAGTTGCCGGATTGGCGTACAGAGCTCGAGCATGGTTGTCAATGACAAGCCAAATTGGCACCAAATTTGTCATCCAAGGATACCATAAAAAGCTGCTTATTATTGTATACTACATGACAGCCAATTTTGGGGAAGGGATTTTTTAAAGTGATTTACGCAAAGCATTGGGTATGTGTACGTTTGTAGTTCAGCCTTTTAGGCTGCGTAGCCCCAGCGGGCTTTTAGCCCGCTCCCCCGCGCCCGCTTTCTGTAGTGCATCT
>JBAXYW010000309.1:0-5116 GCA_041670605.1 Lentisphaeria bacterium | reverse complement strand
TTGATTGGAACCCTTGGCGGTCACGATGGCCTTGGCTAATTGCAGACAAAACACAGAATCCGCAGCCTTGGCAAATTGAGCAGCACGATCGTATGCGTTGCGCAAGCCAAACCCTTGGGAAATCCCATAAAACCAGTGCCCTATGGAGAGATGCAACACCGGAATTCCATGCTCTGCAAGCAGATGGAACACCGCAGGCGATACAGAGACATTGCCGCACAGCACCAGCTGGCTGACATCGATCAAACGGGCAGAAAGGATTTTCTTACCTTCTTTGGTCACCCGTAATCCCTCGCCCTTTTTACCCACGTACGCACCCTGTTCCTGAACATACAAAGGGACGGCATCATCCCGCGCAGGGTACATACGGCGCACTTCCAGTTCGTTTTCCGCCGGAGCCTTCCCTTCCCGGATGTTCTTCAAAAACTCCGTTTCATCGGGCAGGCAAATGCCGTTAAGTGAGCACCCCTCGCACTTTGGCGAATGATCCAGCGGCAAAGGCATGGACCGGGTCCGCAACAATTCCCGGGCCTCCCCAATCATAGCGAGAGTTCTGGACTCAAGATCTACCGTCAATGGAATTTCCACCCGCGTACGGCTTTTGGAAAACCAGAGATACGCTTTCTCCACCCGGTAACCGGCCTCGCGCAGCAATAGAGTCTGCGCCATGACCTGCACCCGCTCGGGCTCCCAGCTGCGCTCCGCGTTTTCAGGCACGGCCCCACGCTTGTACTCGACCGGAGTCGCCACATTGCCCTCATGCTCCAGCACATCGGTCTTTCCCGTCAATCCCAGTTTTTCAGAAGATAGAGGAACTGAACGGGCAACTTTCGGTTCCTCATCGCCATCCGTCACATCGGGCAAGGGTTCGTCTTCCTCATCCACCCGACGATGTACCACACGGCCGTCCTCGGTGTAGGCGTTGTCGTCCCAGCGACCCTCGACGTGCATGAGGAAAAACAACCTGGGGCAATAGGCGTATTCCACCAGCATGCGGATGGGAAGCAGATCTACGGATTCTGAGCTCATGGACAAGCGTACTCCTCCTCGGTGATGCGCGGGGTGAAATGCTCCTTGAACTCCAGCGTCAGGCCATCGCCTTGCCGGACCAGGAGGGATATGGGGAAGAGGGTGGGCATAATCAAGAATCCTGATCTTGATGTACAAACAAACCAAATCCCCGGAATCGGCCGGAACCCACAGCAATTGGGCCCGGCACAGGGTCTGGGAAAATGACTCGGACATGATAACGGGGAGCATTGTTCAAATTATCAGGAGGCAAATAGCGGGAAGCATGCTCACAACCTTTTATGAATCCGGTTTTGTTCCATTCCAATTTTGCTTTCTCCATCAACGAATCGGGAAAACCGGCGTATCGAAAAGCCTTCCGCACCAGCGATTCAATTTTTGTTTCCTTTTGAAGTAGCCTATCGCGGTACCCGTCTTTCGATGCTTTTTTCATATCATCGTGCCCCGGTAAAATGACCGGCGTCACCGTTGTCCATGCCTTCGCTGTAGTGACGTAGCATTTCAAAATGGAGTCCGATGTGACCAACAGATTCAGAAGTGCAACATCTTCGCCTTGTTCCTCAATCAACGATTGACCTGGCAACCATTTGCGTAATTCCTGAATTTCGCGAGCAAGAGAAGGAGGCGCGCAAACGAGCACTCGTCGAATTGCATGCACACTATGGTCATTGGCTTGCAGTGTCGGGAGTGGCAGGTAGGAAAGGCGATTGGACTCGGCATTCCCAGAAATTGGCGTCTTGCCATCTGGAGTTTTCCCATGCACAATCTGATTGATCTTTTCTTCGCTCCAACCTTGGCGTCTTGATACATTAGCGATGGCGTGTCTCAACATTCCCGCCACATCCCGGGTTCTGCGCACGGGGTCAAACATTCGCCAGCCACTGGCATCCGGTTTGAGGAGGGAAAGAGGGAAAAACACCTTTTCTCCGATTTCTCTTTGCCGAGAACCCGGAAAACTCGGTGGAGATACAGTTTTTAGCAGAGTCTTTAGAGCGTCATCCGTCATTTTCAACTCCTTCCATCTCTGGCACCAAGCAAAAGAACGGGTTGTATTTTTTCATTTCGTTGCCCTTCTTCATAGGTGTGCATTCATAGAGTCAACCACGAAAATTGAACCTTGATAGTGACCAAATGCTCGCGATGCATTTCCATCGCTCCATAAATACAGTTCATGAGTGGACGGCGGACAAGGATTACCCTCCAAGGCTTTAAATGCCCTTGATTTTAATATGGACCGACCTTGATCTAGATAAGCGGAAAGTTCATCTAAGGCTTCATTGACCTGAAATTGGCGTTCAGGCGCAAGTGCGGCAACAGATTTGCGAAAAGAATCGCTTAGTTGTATCTTCGGAGAAAGCGGTTCAAATAACTTTTCTCCCAAGAGCTGTTTTTGATCCCGTTGCCAAATGATATCACCCCATACACTGGGGGTTGCCTGACCATCAACAATTAGTAGCAGTGTTTCTGGAATAGTAGAGACCTCCTGTTCCAGAACCGGATAGCCCACTGCCATTTTCCGAAACAAAACCAAAAATTTACGAAGAGTGTCCGTTTCTTTCAGTTCAATGGGCAGTCTGGGAATTTCCATTAGGTCGGATGCGCCTTCAAAAAGGAATACACAATGGTCTGCATACAACATTCCAACAGCCTGCAAGTACGCATTGACCGATTTGAATCCCCCTGTGAGATTAAAGATGACGCGGTATCCTTTTTCGCGATAACCGGGAAGCATGTTTATAAGCGGACTGGTCAAGTCAGACATTGCTGTCCGAAAAGAAAGCGCGTCGTCCGTGCATAATCCTCCCGTGCTTAATAATTGGGCATTATTTTGAACACTACTTTGTTTGATGGAATTCTGAACGATTTCAGCGGAGGCTTTCCCAACAACCGTATCTGAATGGATCAGATAATGCTCCACCCGGCTTGCTTTCCAACGATTTTGCACAGCGGCAATCCCATTCAATTCGGCGCTTAATTGGTGTCTTTTTTCTTCATCTGCTTGAAGAATAGACTCCTTACGAGCATCAACGATGCCTTGCAATCGAGTAGATTCCTTGTCATCGAGTTTCTTTTTGTTGGCGATTTCCGCAAGCCAAGCACGATCTTCTGTAGAAGCCCCGTTGGTAAAAATGCTGGTTCCACAGGTAGAGACGAGCAACATCGGAGTCGTATGATCCAGAGTCATGATCAATTCTCGAAGCTGGTGGTGATTAGTGATGTTAAAATATCGTTCAGGAGTCTTCCTTTTGCATTGACAACCACGGTATTCGTTTTGTTGGCGACTTCAGACATTTTTTCAGGAGGAATTGAGCCGGCTTTTGCAAAAATGATTACCGCCGTTTTGTGACTTTTCCTGTTCTGAAAGATCTGATCAACCTGATCGCCACTGCTTTCCCAGTCAACGAGCAGAAGGGACTGCTCTTTCACTTTGTCAAGATTATCTAACAGAATATGGATGATGTTTTTATCATGAAAAATGCGACTATCACTGATACATTCTTTTAATGAAGAATACGCTTGCTCATTCCCAATGATGGCGATTTTCCTACGCCAAAGCGCTTTCCCCATTCTAAAGACTAAAGGAGAAATTCCCAATACAGAACATGTGATCTTGTAAAGCAAACAAACAACTGCGAGCAGTGTTGTGAGTCCACCCACAATACTGAAAAATGGGTTATTGAAAAAATTTTGAATGAAGTGAATGATTGGCATTACTTACCTCTTTGATTTTTTTTGCCCGCTAAATGGTTAGCGGATTTGCGCTCTACAGTGATTGGATAATTAAAAGCAATTTTATCTGTGAAACTGGCAATCTCAAGGGTGACCTCATTGCCTGCATGTAAAGAAGCAGGAACATTTGGGCTATTGTTGATAGGTCCTATCATTTCAGTTTCTTTTTCCTTTGCTTTCCAGCCACCTTTCTTTGTCCTTTCTTCGCACAAGACGGCTTGAACAGAATCCCCTGCCTTATAGGAAACCTGTTTTGGCTTTATTCCTGATGCATTTTGTTTTGGCAAAGATTCCGGCGGGACCAGCCTTCCATATCCGCTGCTGGTTTTCGCTCCGGCCCCCCACTCGCTGAGCGCTTCTGTAAGAAGAGCCTGAGCTAATTTCAACCATTGTTGAATCTCTTCTGGGGAATGATCCATCGGGCCTGCCCAGGAAAGGAGGCACTGAAAAGTCCCCGAAACAGATAAAAAAGAAACTGGAACCGGACTGTCAAAATCCGTCGGGGCCTGTTTTTGGGTCTGCCAATCCTGATGATGGGGTGTCATGACATCCATGCGCAAAGCCCCTTTTAACGATTCCGGCAGAATCCAGGCATCATGAAAAGCAATCATTCCCCGCCCGCTTTTATCGGTATCTCCAAACAGAATGCGATGATAATCGCCATCGTTTCTGAATTTTTTTGTTTCTTCCTCAGCTTTATCGTTTTGAATCTGCCCCCAGACTTCATGGCAATAATGGGCGGCTAATCCTTTTAGAGCAGAGCCGGGAATGAGGGGGGTCCCATAGATCTGATGAAGGCGTATCCCAGCTTCCAAGACATTAGCGGTTCCAAGCCCGATGATCAAGCGATTGGTCGTTGCCGCAGAGAAAGAAAGATGAAATTTGTCGGCAGGAAATGTCTTTATCCAACGCGGATACGCTTGTCCGTATAATTCACTCACTGAAGGACTGGCACTCGCTACAATCGCAAATTCCATGCACTTTTTTTTCACATCTGGCTTGTCCAAATCAGCGGCGTATTTTTGCAACAGCAAGCCGGGGTGCTGCCAAGGGCACTTCTCTTCGTTGAGATTACTGAGCGCGTTTCTCATGGTCTTCTCCTTGTGCCAACGCCTCGGCGTAGCGTTTGATCCATTCGGCAGCCTGTAATGCCGTGCGACTGAAACGGATGTATTGCCCGATATTGCATTGGTGTATTGCTTGCAAAAACCGATCCTGTTCTTTTTTTACAGTTTGTGTGCTCGCCAGAACCTCAATGAAATCGGAGAGATAATCATTTTTTCCCTTTGCTCCCGCAAAGCTGACCGCCTGATCTAGCCCGCAAGAGTGAATCAAAGCCGGAAAATTTTTAGCGAAG
>JBAXYW010000308.1:0-5125 GCA_041670605.1 Lentisphaeria bacterium | reverse complement strand
CGGGCAAAGCCCGGGGTCGGCATGTAAGTTTGTAAATAGTGCCCTGAAGGGGCACCTCAATGATCCGTTTCACACCCCGAATATATTTTAAGTTAGCGCCAATAGGCGTCCTCGCCGGCATCCGTATCGCGGTTCGTTGACGTCCTGAAAAATGAATGCGTTTAAGGTAGGTGCCGTAGAGGCCTGCGACACCCGGCAGATTTATCCGGGAACGGGAACGGATCCGGAGCTGGAAGCTCCGGCCACTTTCTGGGAAGAATCCGGGAACGGGAAAGCTCGCTTTTGACGCAGCCTGAAGGCTTAACAAAAAACAATGGCGGATAATATTACGGAGGAGTAGAGAGTCGTATGTCAAAAATCATTGCTTTGGATATTGGTGGAGTCTGTATTCAGCTCCGGCAAAGTGCATTTTTAGCAAAATTTGGGCTGACTGAACTCCCGGTTGAGGTTCAGGTGTCCAGTGCGGCATTTGAGTCTGGGAAGATTGGAGCGGAGGAATGGTTTGCGCAATGTCGCCAGCAGGTTTCGGCTTTGCGGGATTATCCGGCGTCCGTATTTTGGCAGGCGTTTCGTTCGATCATCGGATCGGATCAGCCTGGCATGGCGGAATTAACCCGGCATTGGGTGGCTGCAGGATATCAACTGATCTTCTTTTCCAATACTTCGCAAGTGCATGCGGAAGAAGTCTGGCGCAAGATCAGTTTCGGAGAGCGGATTTCCGGAGCGGTTTACAGCTATGAGGCCGGCTGCATGAAACCCAGCCCAGAAATTTATCAGTATTTTGAAAAAAAATATGGGCGTCCGGATTTATATCTCGATGATTTTCCGGCGAATATTGAACAGGGCTTGAAATGCGGCTGGCCAGCCAGACTATTCACAGGAACGGGGGAGCTGTTGCGGGAATATGCTCACAAGGAGGCGTAAAAATGGCGTATTATCGCTTGGATATTTATGTACCCGAAAACCATCTGGAAACGCTGAAAACCGCTTTGTTTGCGGCGGGTGCCGGGTGTCTGGGCAATTATGATTCTTGCTGTTTTCAGAGTTTGGGTAGCGGACAATTCCGGCCTTCTGTGCAAGCCAAGCCCTTTCTGGGAGAAGCCGGCAAGCTTGAACAAGTCCAGGAATGGAAACTGGAAATGATTTTCTCGGATGAAGTTTTATCAGAAGTACTGGCGGCTCTCCGGAAGGTGCATCCCTATGAGACGCCGGCTTTCCAATACTGGCGGGTGGAAATAGCGTAAATCATTCCCACGCTTGGTGTTCACAGAGCCAGAGAAAGCAGCGGTTCTGTACTGCCATCTAGACGGAAGACACTCAGTGTTTGATCGGCGTAGAAGCCGAAACTGGGCGGATAATTTTCCCGGGGCAACGCCAAGGAACCCGGGTTGAAAAAGACTAGGCCTTCTTCGCTTTGGTAAAGCTGAGGAATATGGGTATGCCCATTGACCAGGATATCCGTAGTGCCTTGGGGCGGTAGGTGCCCGGGATTCCAGTAATGGCCATGACTGAGAAAAAATAGTCGCCCGTCGAGGCGGAGCGTACGGTGTTCAGCCAGTATCGGGAAGTCGAGTAGTTTCTGATCGGTATCCCGGTCACAATTGCCACGAACCGCAAGCATTATTTTTGCCCAGCGGTTGAGATAGGCCGCCACCTGTAAACGGCTCGATGGACGCTCCGGCTGTGCTTGGCCATATGTCAGAAAAATATCCCCCAGTAGTATCAGTTGATCCGGGGACAATTCCCGGATCCGCTCACTCAGCAAAGCTAGGCTGTTGGGTGAGCCATGGATATCGGAAAAAAAGAGTACTTTCATGAATTTGGCTTGGAATTAATAGGTAACCAGTTCGTGAAGCATGCTGTGGGGCAGATGTGCGGTGTCATTCCAACTGGTCATTTGCCAGACGCCTTCGCTGCAGGTGCAGCTGTTGTAGCTGGCATTGGAAGTTTGTGGCAGCAGGTTACTGCCTTCCGGCAATCCGACAATATGCCGGAAGATGGCTCGCAAGGCTCCACCATGGGTGACCAGCAGCAGGCGTTTGCCGGGGTGTTGAGCGGCCAAAGTATCCAGGCAGTCCGCTAGACGTTTTTCCATCACGGAACGGCGTTCTCCATCCGGTACCTCGACATCCACCTGGCTGTTGAAGAAGGAATTCATGATTTCCGGATATTCCTTTTGCAGTGTTTGCCAGTTTTGACCTTCCAGGGCACCCAGATTCCATTCCCGAAGTTGGGGGGTAGGGAGGATGTTTCCGCCGATGCAATCCACTATGATTTGTGCGGTATCGAGGGTTCGTTTGAGGTCACTGCTGTAGATGGCGTCAAAGGGAGGATGTTTTTTCAGGCGTTGAGCCAGTCGTTTTACCTGTTGGATCCCGGTGCCATCAAGGTCGGTATTGCTTTGTCCCTGCAAGGTATGGGCCAGATTGCCCTGCGTTTGGCCATGACGCACAATGACAAATTCAGTTTGTATGCCCATTATCAAGTGATCTTTCCAAATGGTAATTAGCGTTGACGAATGACCTTGCGGTCGTAATCAATCAAAGTGTCGATCCAGCTGGCACCGGCGGGGACGCCGGCCTGCAGGCAGAATTTGTCCCAAACGGCAGCGACGGGATACTGTTTAAGCTCTTCGAGCAGAGCCAGTTTCATGGCACCATCTCCGGTTTTTTCAAAGGCATTGAGCAGTTGCACGGGTTCGAGCAGGGCGCTCAGCAGAGCTTTCTGGGTGGCTCGAGTACCGATGACCCAGGCGCCAATCCGATTGATACTGGCATCGAAGAAGTCCAGTGCGAGATGGACTTTGGAGAGAAAGTTTCCGCGCACGACCTGTTGGAACAGGTTGCGCAAGTCCTCATTGAAGATCACGACATGATCGCTGTCCCAGCGAATCCCCCGGCTGACATGCAAAAGGAGTTCCTCTTTGAACAGCAGGATCGATGAAAGTTTGTCATGAATCGTTTCGGTGGGGTGAAAATGCCCCATGTCAAGACAAAGCATTTGCGGATGAGTCAAGGCATAGCCGAGATAAAATTCATGGGAGCCGACCACATAATCTTCACTCCCCAGGCCAAAGAGCTTGCATTCCAGCGAATCCCGGCAATCATCCGGCGAAATTTTTTCGCTGAAGATTTGTTCCAGTGCATCGATCAGTCGTCGGCGTGGGGACAGTCGGTCGATCGGCTGGTCTTTGGCTCCGTCCGGGATCCAGTGGTTGACGAGGCAAGCTTCGCCCTGTTCTTTGCCGATGCTTTCTGCGATTCGACGGCAGGCCTGGTCATGGCGGATCCAGAAATTTCGGATTTCGGGGTCTGCATGCGAAAGGGTATAGCCGTCGTTTGCTTTGGGATGCGCAAAGAAGGTGGGATTGAAATCCAACGAAATTTGATTTTTTTTTGCCCAGGCTATCCAGGCTGAAAAATGTTCTGCGTTAATCTCATCGCGGGCAACTACTTTGCCGTTGGTTTCGGCATAAATGGCATGCAGATTGAAACGTTTTTTGCCTGGAATCAGGGAGAACGCTTTTTCGGCATCCTGACGCAAGGTGTCAGCATTCTGGGCTGCGCCTGGATAGTTTCCGGTTGCCATGATGCCTCCGCCACTGACCTGGTCGGGCTGCAATTCAAATCCTCGCACGTCGTCGCCCTGCCAGCAATGCAGGGAAATCGCAGTTTTAGCCAAGGTACCGATTGCCTGGTCGGTATCGACACCAAGTGCCTGGTACTGTTTTTTTGCGTCAGCATAGCGCTGTTCAATCTGTTCAACAGAAGAAGCCGGAAACATCGTTATTCCTCCAGATTTTAAAAGTGAATTCAGGAGCGGATCAAAGCGTTTTTTACCAGGATTGTTTTCGGGCGCAATCGCTCAGGAATGCGAAGGCCTTTTCAGGTTGCATAACAGTAAGGGTTTGCAATGTCGCCTGATTGGGTGCCGGCAAAGCGCCGACGGCGGCAAAGAATTCATTTCGCTGCTGGCGTTTAGGGAAGAGGTTTTGCGCAGCGTCATCGATGTAGGAGAAGTCGGCGAAGCGCAACAGCCTGGTATGTCCGACCATGATTTGTGCGCCTTGCAGGAAAATGGGGCGGTATCGTGCCAGGGCATCTGCATTCAGATCATCGACGAGGCGTTGTCCGGGTTTATTGCCTTCGGTACCGATATTGATCGGCAGGTTTAGCGCCTGCGCTGCGGTGATATAACGATCCAATTCAGCAATTTTTTGTTTCTGGACTGCGGGGTCTTTGAAATTCCAGTTCCGGTCAGGAATGATATTGACTGCTTCCACTTTTTTGCTGAGCAGGCATTCGAGTTGCTGGCGGGGATTCTGCTCGCCGGGTAGGCCGCCATCAAGCCAGGCACTCATCGGGATCGCCCGGCAGTCCCGGATCATCGCGATGACCGTATCGAGGCCCGGGAAAGTTTTTGGGGTGGGTTGTTCATAGCCAAGTCCGCCGCGTTTCATCAATTTGCTGCGCAAAAATTCTTGGAAAGTGTTGCTATTTTTACTTTTTTCGTTCATCTCCTGCGGGTTTGCTTTCAGGGTATGTGTCCAGAACTCAACAGCCTTGTCCATGTCGCCGAATTGGGTCAATGCTTTCTGATAGAATGCCTGTACCATATGCCGTTCGGTGGCATTTCCATTTGGCGTTAGTGGCAGGACATCGTTTTTGTAATCAAGTGCCAAGGGTGCCAAATGTGCATTGATCCGACGGATCAAGTCTCGGTTGCGTACATGCGACTGGCTGAGCATCTCGTTGAAAATGCTGGCTGCTTTGCTGCCTTTCGCTGGTTGTTTGACGAAGCCCATGCCCATGAAATAGAAGACGCCGGGTTCACCGGGAGAGTTGATTTCCTGGTCGGCATATTCCCGGAAGAAAACGCGGCTTTCAAAAGCGACGGCGGAACGCAGCTGCAGTAGATCCGCAGCGGCCAGAAATTCTTCCAGTCCCTGTAGTACATCAAAGTCGCAAATAGCAACGCTGTACAGCCCGAGTTTTTTCATTTCAAAAGCAACTCGGGAGGGAGACCAGCCCTCGCCATTATAGGAAAAAAAGGTATGAAGGTGCATATTCATATCCTCTGATTCGGCAGGAAAAACGTTTGCCGCAGCCACTTCTTCTAAGGCCTT
>JBAXYW010000307.1:0-5174 GCA_041670605.1 Lentisphaeria bacterium | reverse complement strand
TTATTTCCGGTCGTATCCTGGCTCTGGGCATCAATATCCGAGGCTTGATCAAGCAAGTCCCCAACCAAGTCTTCCAGCTCATCCGGCAGTGGAACCAGAGGGATTTCCGGAAATTCATCGGTATCAAAACTCTCCATATTCCAGACGATATTATCTGGGACATCCAGCAACCACATCTCCACATCCTCGATGCGCTCCTTGGTACCGCGGATCGCATCCAAGATTGCATCCTCCTTCTGAACCGCGATTTCGATCGAAGGCATATTTTCACTGTCCAGCGCCTGCAGTACGGATTCGTAAATTTCCCTCATTTTGGAGTTCAGTTCATTGCAGACGGGCAATTCCGGGAATTGGTAAAGGTCATTGGCGAGTTTTTCCAGCAGATCGGCCATTTTTTCCTGTTCCTTGTCCATACGAGCAAGCTGTTCGCGCGCTTCATCATCCAGCACCCCGCGTTTTTTCAGATCCCGGGTCACTTCCGCAATCCTGGCCTGTTGTTTTTCCAATTCGCCGAGTTGTTCCCTGCTGTTCTTGAGCACAGCATTGGCTTCCTGCAGAATCTTACGCGCATTCTGCATGCGCCACTGATTGAGCAGATTCAACACGTCCATGAGGGTGCGCAACACATCTTCCTGAGCCGGAATGGCGGCGGAAAGCTTCTTCTCCTCCAAAGCTTCACTGGCCTTGATAGCGCGTTCATAAGCACGATTTTTCTCGAGAATGCCATGAGCTTTACGTACCTGTTGCGCATAATCATCTTCCGAACGACCTTCCGCATGCGTCAGGCACAGGTCACTGAAAGCCAGAATATTTTCAGCGATCTCATCTTGATTATGCGTCAGAGCAGCCACTTCGATGGAAGCACCGGCATGCAAATTGTGCGTCTCCTGCAAAGTTTGCTTTTGCAATTTTACCAAGCGTTGCAGGCATGCAAAGAGGTCGCGTTTTTCGCGTTGAGTTTGTTCGCCGTTAAGATTTTCGTTCAGGCCGGTTAATATTGCCAAGATACGGATTTGCAGTTGGACTTCCTGGTTCAGCAGATCCGCTTTTTGTTCACTGCGATGCAAGCGTTCAAAAAGCTCCAAAGCGGACAGCATTTCGGCATTCACGAGGCCATACAGCAGATCGGCCAACCCTCCGAGACTCTCCCGATATTCCAGTAGAGCAATCGCCTTATTTCGCACGTTTTTCTGCATTTCTTCCGGCTCTGCAAGCATTGAATTCTGGATTTGTTTCTGTTGCATTGCCAGATCGGCCAGGGTTCGGGTTTCTTTCAAGGTATCGCGCTGCAGTTTGATCAGCTCAGCCATTGCATGGCCGAGGTTTTGTATCGCCTCGGCCTGTTTTTCCCTGCTTTGTTCCGGCTCTGGAAAAAACACTTGGATCAGTGCAGAATATCCCCTGCGCTGTTCTGGATCACGCCCTTTGTCTTCGGCCCAGATGCGAAATTTCAGCGACTGAGTGGCGGAAGTCTGGAAACTGTTTGTATCGACGACGAAACGTCCGGGGAAACGAGCTGTGAATTCCTGCTCTGGCATCGCAGTACGCAGTTGTTCAGAGAGATTCTGTTCTCGCATTTGCTCGAGTCCGACCCGGGCGATGGCATAATCATCCTCGGCCAGAAAACCAATCGGGAGGGGTTCCCCTTTCTGCAAAGTGATTTTTACCGGCGTATCCTGCAAGGTGACCTTAGGCGGACGATCCGGGATGATCAGCAAGGGCAACGGGATGGTCGCTTCGACATCGGAAAGCAACTTGACTTGCAAAACGCCCTGTTCGTGGACCTGAAACTGGGCAGAAAAATTTGTACCGGAGAGCTTTGCATTCTCTGCCAGTACTTGATTTCCCTGTAATACTGAAGCGGAACGCAACTTTTCGGATGCTTCCAGGCGGAGAAAAACGACAGAATCGGCAGGCACCCCGAGGTCTTTGTCGCTGGCCTGAAGGGTAAATCCCGAACGCCCAGTACCGGCAGGCGGGACAATTTTAGCCTCCCAGCTTTTCAGGGCGGGAGGCGAAACCATTTTCAGCTCATACCAACGGGAAAGCGCATCGCCGGCTTGAATACGGTAGCGCGCATTTTCAAAAACGGCTGCACTCTGTCCTTTGAAACAAGTTTCTTCAGAGAGTTCAGCGGATAATTCAAAAAGTTGTGCTTTCATGCCCTGTTGTTCCAGTAGCAGGATTGCGGTATTCGGGAGTTGCCCGGCAGTTTTGATAGTGACAGCCAATTCCTGGCCGCGACGAAGCACACTATCACCGGGGAACAGTTGAGTGATGCGTGTTGCAGTGTATTGCCCCACCTCCGAGTATGGCAAAATCAGCCGCAACAGGCTCAAGCCTACTCCGGGAAGCGAATAAAGCGCCAAACCCAGCCAGCAGAGCACCAGCACAGCACCCGAGCGCAGAGTCCGCAAGCGCAATTGTCGGGAATACAATTCCGAGGGGCGAATCTTCTCCAGAGGGAGTGGAGTTTCCTGTAAAATTGCTGTAATGACCTCTGGGGAAACGTTTCCCTGTTCATAAAATTGCACGGCATTGATCAGGGCATTTCCGAGTCCCGGACGGGCTTTTTCCAGCAGAGCCGCCATCGCTTGATTACTGAGGCGACGACGAGCAAAAATCAGCAGTGCAAATCCTCCGGCCAAAAAGCCCGCTACCAGCACAAGAGCAAACAACCAGCGTCCAAAAGAAGGCAGGCCTCCGCAGCATAAATCCAGCAAAACCCCCAGCCAAAGCCAAGATGCTGCTGCACAGCACCAAGCCGTGGCATAGCAGGCGGCCAGCTGGCGAAAGCGCGCCCGCCGCAAGCGATGTAAAACCGCCAATAGGTTGTTCAGGTTTTCCGGCATATTATTTCATGGGGTCGTCAAGGAGCCTGCGATTTTGGCCATACAGAACATCAGCCAATCAGCATTCCCTTCTTGAGCTGTTCTGTGGCACTCTCCAATCCCAACACATTTAAAAGGGCAAACGCAAATTCCAGGGATGCACCGGGGCCGCAGGCCGTAATGATGTTGCCACAGATCTGCACTCTGGCTCCGGTATATTTGCCCTCCGGAATTTTCTTTTCAAAGGAGGGGTAACAGGTATATTCAACGCCGTTAAGCAGACCGGCAGCCGAAAGTGCAATCGGAGCCGCGCAGATTGCGGTTGCCCAGCCTCCCCTTTCACAAACCGCCCGAGCGAGAACACAGGCTTCTTCGCTGGCTGCCAGATTGGTCGCTCCAGGCAATCCCCCAGGGAAAACGGTCATGGTGAGGTCGTTGGGATCAAGGTCTTCTAAGAGACAATCCGTCTGCACGCAGAGATCGTGCGAACTGCAAACCATACCCTCTGAATCACAATCCACGCCGGCCACGATCACCGTGACTCCCGCCCGACGCAAGACATCGATCACTGTGATCGCCTCGATATCCTCGAAACCCGGAGCTAATAATACTGCCACCTGTGAACTCATTTGTACCTCCTCGTTTCTGTAGCTGCCGTTTATTTTCCCTTATGCAATTTATGCAAAGCCCCCCGGATGACTCCGCCAGACGCATCGAGAGCCTGTTGCGCCTCTTCAGCGCTGACGTCGGCCAGGCGCATCAGCAGGGCAACGGCGCGCTGCTGCAGTTTTTCGCAACTGATTTTCATATCAACCAGCAGGTTACCAATGACCCGTCCGCTACGAATCATGCTCGCAGTACTCAGCATGTTGATCACCATTTTCTGGGCAGTACCGGCTTTCAGCCTGGTCGAGCCAGTCACGACTTCCGGACCGACCACCGGAACAATCGCCACATCGGCATACTCTTGGATCACGCCATCTGGATTATTGAATACTGCGATGGTAGTCGCGCCAATTTTGCGCGCCTCTTTCAACGCTCCACAAGTATAGGGAGTCCGCCCACTGGTCGCCAGACCGACCAACACGTCCTTTGCACAAAAACCACGAGTCTGCAAATCCAGCCAACCCTGTATCGGGTCATCTTCGGCGAATTCCTTTGCCCGAACAATGGCGTCATATCCACCAGCGATAATACCCTGCACCTGCTCCGGCTCTACACCGAAGGTCGGCGGGCATTCTGCAGCATCGACGATGCCGAGCCGACCACTGGTGCCGGCGCCAATATAAAAAAGCCTTCCTCCCTTTTGAAAAGCTTCAACAATCAAATCGATTGCCCGGGCGATTTCCGGCAGGACTTTCTGGACAGCCTGGGCGACCTGTTGATCATTCTGATTCATCAGCTGAACAATCTCCAAGCTATTCTTTTGATCAATATCAAGGCTTTCAGGATTGACACTTTCGGTAATCATCATTGGCTGCTTTCCTATTCCCATTTTTTCCACAATTTATTGTACTACTAACTGGCAGTTTCTGAATACTCGCCAACCTATAGTTTTAGGTTGTGGGCACGAGTACAAGCGAAGATCGTCCGTACTATTATATCTTCTGAAGTAGCGCCCTTCGGGTCGGGGATCAGACTCGATAAAACATCCACAAAAGGTTGATAATAAGACCGATAAAAGCTCAGAAAGTAGCCGGAACTTCCAACTCCGGATCCGTTCCCGTTCCCAAGAGATTCCACCTTACCACATGAGCTTATTTTGGGACGTGTATGTTCAGGAACTTGCACGTTTGTAGTTCAGCCTTTAGGCTGCGTAGCCCCAGCGGGCTTCAGACCGCCTCCCCGTTCCCTCCCCGTTCCCGAACAAACTTGCGCCACTTTTTTGCCCTGTCTGTTTGTAAAAAAAATCAGCTCATTGCCAAAGTTTTTCGTTTGGCAGCAGAAATGCACCGCCAGAATGCCAGAATTTTCCCTCCATTAAATGTTTCTTTACAAGGCGTTGCAGAGTTGTTTTCTGGGGTGCTTGGCTGATTTCAATATCCGGATCGCCGAAAACCCGTTGCAGTGTCTGCCAACCATTGGCTGTTGGCAATGGAAACAAGTGAAAGAGTTGTTGAAATGTCGCGATATTGGACTCGGGAAGATATTGGCTCAGAGTTGAGTCCAAGAGCCAGGAACCACAACAGAGCGCCTTGAATTTGTATTCCGGGAAAAAGCGTGGAAAGAACTGCCAGGCTTCTTCGAGGGAAGCGATGCAATCTTCTTTACGCAAAGGCGCTCCTGCCGGGATATGCAAATGCAAGATTGGCTCGCCGGCTTTCAGAACAAGCTCCCACTCAG
>JBAXYW010000306.1:0-5195 GCA_041670605.1 Lentisphaeria bacterium | reverse complement strand
TGGGTTTTAGCAAGAAAACAGTGAATTAAGGAGAAAAATTGGATTGGATATGCCAGTTTTTTTTAACCTATGGGATGACTGTGTAATAAATCCAAAACTTTCACAGAAATTCCTTCGCTTTCATGGACGCTCCATGACTTTTTATGATAGTGTATGATTCTGCTTGAAAATTTACCCTGAAAAGCTATTTTTTTGTCATCACCCAGAAATCAGCGAACCCACCCAACCGGGGGCCTCCTACCCTAAAGTGGACGCGCGCAAGCGAGCCGTGCTCTGCAAAAAGGAAACCGGGGAGAGAAGGGACTGATTAGACGAGATTCTCAAACGTTTTTGGAGGGGAGTAAGGGACTTGAAATCATGCAGACTTTTGATGCCAGGAATGTCACTGACAGCACTTATGAGAGTCTCATCTGACTACCTATAAACTGTCGTTTTGCTGCAGGTTTTGCCATTTTTTGTTGTCGAGCTTGTAGGAAGCATTATATTGTTTTATTTTACCGCTTGATTTTATCTGCTTTTACTGGTCTGAGATTTGGTTTTGCAATACGATGTATCTTGAAAAAATAAATAGCCCCTCTGATCTGCGCCAATTGACCCTTGCCGAGCTTGAGCAACTGTGTAAGGAGTTGCGACAAGCCATTATACAAACTGTTGGACAATATGGCGGTCATCTGGCATCCAACCTCGGTAGTGTTGAATTGACGGTTGCCTTGCATCGGATTTTTCAAGTGCCCTCGGATGCCCTGATTTTCGATGTTGGACATCAGGCTTATACGCATAAGATGCTGACCGGACGTCAAGAACAATTCCGTACTTCGTTGCGGAAATTCGGCGGCTGTAGTGGTTTTGCCAGTGGACTGGAATCCGACTATGACACCGGCATTTCCGGGCATGCCGGCAGTGCCATCTCGCTGGCGTTGGGGCTGGCTGCTGCCAGGCGTAAAGCAAAGCATTTGGGGAAAGTCATTGCCTTGGTTGGGGATGGCTCACTGGGCAATGGCATTTCACTGGAAGGCCTCAATGCCAGCGGTCAGGATGCTGAAAATCTGGTGATTGTCCTCAACGATAATCAGATGTCAATATCACCCAATGTCGGGGGGGTGTCGCGTTGCCTGAATCGCCTGATCGCAGGCGGAACATATAACCGTATGAAAAAAGGAATCCGAGGTTTTTTCCGCCGCCGCCCTAATCTGAAAAAATGCTATCTCCTTTTGCGTCGCTTCGAGTACGCCCTCAAATATCTGCTCCTGCCTCCCGGGGTATTTTTTCAGGAGCTGGGCTACCGATATATTGGCCCGGTCAATGGTCATAGCCTGTCGCAACTCATGGAAGTGTTGGAATCCATCCGGAAACTCAACGGCCCGGTACTGCTGCATGTTATGACTGAAAAAGGACATGGCTGTGATTTTGCAGAGAAAAACCCGTCCTTGTACCATGGCTTGAGCGGCTTTCAAACAGATACAGGAGAAATCCCCCCGCATAATGGGAAAAATTTTTCTTCGGCTTTTGGCGCAGCCTTAGTTCAGCTGGCTCGTCAGCACAGTGAAATCGAGGCGATCTCAGCGGCGATGATTCTGGGTACGGGTCTGCTGAAGTTTCAAAAGGAGTTTCCCGAACGGTGCCATGATGTCGGCATCGCAGAAGAGCATGCTGTTGTTTTTGCTGCTGGTTTGGCTTTAGGGGGAAGGCGTCCGGTTTGCGCACTTTATTCCACCTTTGCACAACGGGCATTGGATTGCATCTACCACGATGTCGTTCTACCGCAACTTCCAGTCATTTTTGCTTTTGACAGAGCTGGAATCGTGGAAGACGGACCGACCCATCATGGCATCTATGACCTGGGGTTCCTGCGCACCATCCCGAAGCTGCCCATTCTGGCACCAAGGGATGAGGAAGAACTGGCTTTGATGTTGGAATACGCATATCAACAGGCCGGCCCGATAGCGATCCGTTATCCGAAAGGACACGGAGCTTCCGACCCACGTCTGGCGTCACCCGAGGCGATTGTCTCAGGGAAAGCGGAATTGCTTCAGCAAGCGCCAGGGCCGGTGATTTGGGCATTGGGCGCCGAAGCCGATACCGCCTTCAAAGTCTCCGACCTGTATCAGCAGAAAACCGGCCAGGCATGCCTGATCCTCAATGCCCGTTTCGTCGCTCCCTTTGATGTTTGTCTTGCTCAGAGCCTGGCAGATCGCCCGATGTTGACGATTGAAGATCACCGCGCTACCGGTGGATTGGCTTCCGCCCTAGATGAAGCTTTGGCGCCTCTGCCTCATAATATTGTCCTGCACTATGGCTGGCCAAACCAGATTATTCCGCATGGCGAACCTGAGACTCTGCGGCGGAATTTCCATCTAACAGCAGAAGCGATCGCACAGGATTTAATCAGTAAACTCCCTTGAACCAGTAAGTGGCAGGATTTAGCATGCTTAAACATATCGCAATCATTATGGACGGCAATGGCCGTTGGGCGGAAGCGCGTGGCTTGACGCGCAGCCAAGGTCATGAGGCCGGGTCGCAACAAATTTCCGTAGTCTCAAGAGCGGCAGCAGAACTGGGCGTCAAAGTCCTTACTCTGTATGCTTTCAGTACGGAAAACTGGAAACGCCCCGTTTCAGAAATTAATTTTTTGATGGGGCTGATTTCCCGGTACAGCATAGAAAAACTGCCGGAAATGATGGAAAATGGTATTCGCCTGCGCACCATCGGGCGGCTCTCAGAGCTCCCGTTTACCTCCCGACGCAGCGTGGAAAAAACGGTTGCTGCCA
The DNA here is from genome assembly GCA_041670605.1 of Lentisphaeria bacterium. GTDB lineage: Bacteria > Verrucomicrobiota > Lentisphaeria > Oligosphaerales > Oligosphaeraceae > JAQVUB01. Next base: position 2,427 of record JBAXYW010000306.1, on the reverse strand, counting down.
CTGCTGGAAATGAACGGCTGACCTTGAATATCGCCTTGAATTATGGGGGTAGGGCGGAAATCGTGGATGCTGTCAATTCGCTGCTTAAGAGCAAGCGTAAAAACAGCAAGGTGAGCGAACAGGAATTCCAGCAGCATCTCTATGCTCCGGATCTGCCGGACCCGGATCTGTTAATTCGTACCGGTGGAGAATATCGCCTGAGCAACTTCCTGCTTTGGGAACTCTCCTATACGGAGTTCTATGTTACCAATACCTGTTGGCCAGATTTCGGTGCGGAAGAATTGCAGAAGGCCATCGCTGCCTTCACACAGCGAAATCGCCGTTTCGGAGCAATTGAAGCGGAATAAACTTGGAGTGGACTGTCGCCCCACAAGCTAAACTATAGTTTGGTGCGAATTCGGAAGCGGGCAGAAACTTCCCATAAGTGCGTGCCTCGGAGAGGTTCTACAGAATTCGGGAGCGGGTAAGCGGGCTAAAAGCCCGCTGGGGCTTACGCAGCCTGAAGGCTGAACTACAAACGCACACATAACCAATGTTTTGCATGTGTTTCTTATAGAATTTCTTCTACAAAAAATCACAAACAGGCGGATAGTAGTACAATACTCCAAAGATTTTTTTTGCAGAAATATTCTTTACACAGAGTGTTTTTCGTCCACTTGCCAGCCCTGGAAGGGCGCGTGTCAACGTTAGCTCCGGGCAACGCCCGGGGGCGATGGATCTGAAGCAAGTCAGAAATTCGATTTTTTATCCGTTTGTTTTACGCATACCTTGGCGTTGGCTGGCATAACCCGCCGGGCGTCTGGAAAAGCGACTGCTGGCTGGTTTCATAAAACCTTGCTGACTGCCAGCAGAAGCCGTGCCCGAATTCGCTTTCTGGCGGGGGGCGTTAAACCGTGGGTTGCTGGGGCGGGAAAACTCTGTTTTATGCAGTTGGCCGGGCTTTTCTGTATAGTCAAATCCTGGCAGCTCTTTGCGTTCAATCCGGTAGCCCAAGCGGCGTTCGACTGCTGTGATTTCGGCATGATCTTCATCCGTATAAAAGGTAAAGGCCGCTCCAGTTTGCAAGGCTCGCCCGGTGCGTCCAATCCGATGCGTGTAGGCATCAACAGTATCCGGAATGTCGTAATTGATGACATGAGAAACACAACTGACATCAATTCCTCTGGCGGCAATATCTGTGGCCACTAAAATCTGGTAGGTGCCTTCGCGGAACCCGTTAAGCGATTCTTGACGGCGGTTTTGGGACATATTACCCTGCAGTGGAGTGGCATTGAAACCCTGCTTCTGCAGTTGCTCACTGACGCGTTTGGCGCGAAACTTGGTACGCGTAAAAACAATCACCGAATCGCTCTGCAGTTCTTTCAGAAGCCTTAACAATAATTGCGTTTTCAAGTGTTGTGAAACTGGATACAAGGCATGAGAAACGGTATTGACCGGAGCATTTTTATTCAGATCAATGGTTTGCGGCTGTTGCAGTATTTCCAGAGCCAGATGTTTGATTTCTGCCGGCATGGTTGCCGAAAAAAGCAGGGTTTGCCTAGTTTTGGGAACTTGGGCGATGATGGCACGGATATTCGGCAGAAAGCCCATATCAAACATATGATCCGCTTCATCCAGAACTAGAATTTCCAGACTTTTCAAAGTCAGGTTTCTCTGTTGCAGATGATCGAGCAGACGCCCCGGACAAGCCACCAGGACGTCCAGTCCTCGTTTAAAATTCCGGATTTGGGGCAGGGCGGAAACCCCACCGTACACAACGGCGGAACGTAAATTATAGGCGGGAGAAAAAAGTTCAAAGACACCGTGAATCTGTTCAGCTAACTCCCGTGTAGGAGCAATTACCAGACAACGAATCCCGGCTGCCGAGGGAGTCCCCAGACGCTGCAAAATCGGCAGCACAAAAGCTGCTGTCTTTCCTGTGCCGGTCGGAGCCAGCCCCATGACATCTTTGCCGGATATTACCAGAGGAATCGTCTTTTCTTGAATCGGAGTGGGTTCTGTATAACCCGCAACATCAACTAATGAGCATATCTTTTTCTGAAGTCCTAAAGTCTGAAAGTCCATATTTTCTCTATCATTTCATGCTATGATAACGCTTGAGTGAGAAAAAGCCTTTGCTGCTCCTCTGCGGTGATTACGCTTGTCGTCTCATAACTATCTGAATAATAGTCTATAATATAAACCTCCTCCGGATATTTACAAATCCCGGACAAAAGCGGAGTTCCCAATAACGTTGTTTAACGCTAGTTCAACGATGTCGTCCGGCGCATGGTGCTCCGGGAATGTGGCCGGAGCTTCCAGCTCCGGATCCTCCCCTTGGCGGTCGGCGCAGGATGCTCCGGGAATGTGGCCGGAGCTTCCAGCTCCGGATCCTCCCCTTGGCGGTCGGCGCAGGATGCTCCGGACACCTTCTGGAGAACACCAGAG
>JBAXYW010000305.1:0-5218 GCA_041670605.1 Lentisphaeria bacterium | reverse complement strand
CAAGCATTATCATAGGCGATACGTAATTGGACAACTCCGGTGAAAACACAGCCGGCAAAATCAACTTGTCGCTCCAAAAGGAATAAAAATCAACCGGAGATAAACCTTTTCTTACTATAATTGTCCGTGCTTGATTTTCAAAAGAAAGCACTGCAAAATCAGTGTTTGTGTTGCAAGCACTCGGTCAACAGGGTGAGCGCAGCTTCCAGTTCCGGATTCTCCCCCTTAATCCCTAATGCCCCCAATAGGGAGGATTGAAAGCCGAGAAAGTTTTGCCTGTTTGTTTGAATTCGGATTATATTATTCAGTACAACGAATTGTTTTCATTAACTCTTCATGCCGGGCAGAAGGGATTTCGTTTTTTTGTTTTGCCTTTGCTCATGATTGCAGAGGGCTGGTATCCGGTGCTTTATGAATAAAACGCTTCAGCGGGTGGATTTTTTAGTAAGAATCAGCAGTTGGCTGACCATTATAGCATTGTGTTTTTCTGCTATGCTGCATCATGGCTTTGGCCTGGACTGGGGGCAGACTTTTTTCCCTTCCTGGTTCAGCCCGGTGGCAACTGCCGCCGCCGTGGGCTATTTGACCAATTACATTGCGATCTGGCTGTTGTTCAAACCGTATCAGCCGCATTGGGGGATTCAGGGAGTGATTCCCCGGGAAAAAGGGAAATTGGCAATTGCCTTGGGGGAACAGATCCCACGCTATCTGTTGAAGCCGGATGAATTGGCAGATCAGTTGGGAAAGGTGGTCAAGGAATATCTGCAAAACCAGGAACTTCTCGAAGAAATCCGTACTCAGACGAACCGCTTTCTTAGTAAATACAGTATCTCGATTGCGGATTTCCTGCTTCCGTATCTTGAACAAACCATGAACCGGGTCGTCCGGGAAAATCTGACGGCGGAAAATCTCAGCCATCTTTATGATCAACTGGCAGCCGATTGGTTCAGCAAAGAGGAAAATACGGAACGACTGGCCACGGCGATCAGCGAAGAATTGCAGAAAAGAGCGCCGTATTTCAGTGAACATATCCGGAAACATTCAGCTCGACTTGCAAAATCCTATTTTCAGCAGGAATATCCTACACTGACCAGCTTGCTGAGCGCTGATAAACTGGCTGAATATCTGATCGACAACCTCAATTGGGAGCGCATTGAAGAACAGATTGTTTACAAACTTGAAGCCCCTGAAACTCGTGCCGCAGTGCAGCAGGAATTGACCAACATGACGATTAAACTGCAGCAATACCTGCATTCACCACAGGCGGCAGAAAATCTGAAATCGTATCTCAGCGAAAAACAAAAGCAGGTCGAAGATATTTGCCGGCAATTCCTGGCGGAAAATATCCCCGGCATCGTCGATCAATGGTTACGCAAGGATGAATTCTGGCATGCGGTCGAACAACGAATTCTCCCCCTGCTGCAAGCGCTGATCCTGCGCCGTTTGGAGTCGGAAAAAATGACGATTATCGAAAAATTTAAGTTTTCAGAAAAGATTGAGAATTCCGTGCATCGCCTGGACATGGAGGAATTGCATGGCATCATCAATAAGGTATCAGGAGAACATCTGGTGTCCATTCAGCTGCTGGGTTATGGGCTCGGTGCCATCGCTGGCGGGCTGTTGTTCTTGACCCGTATGCATCCCGGCGGATAATAGAAAAAATCACATTCATTTTGATATAGATAAGGTAGGTTTCATGAAAAGTTCGTATCGCATTGTTCTGGCAGGAAATCCGAATTGCGGCAAAACCAGTATTTTCAATCAGCTGACCGGTACACGGCAGCATGTCGGAAATTATCCCGGGGTTACGGTAGAAAGCAAAGCGGGCTATTTTGAGCTTTCCGGGGTACACATCGAGTTGATTGATCTGCCAGGGATTTACAGCTTATCGTCCACTTCGCCGGAAGAAAAAGTCGCTTTTCAGGAACTGATTTCACCCGGAATTGACTTGATTATCAATGTCGTCGATTCCTCAATTCCTCAGCGCAGCTTATATTTGACCACGCAACTGGCTGAATTGAACATCCCGATGCTGATCGCCTTCAATATGAGTGATGAGGCCGAAAAAAAAGGGCTCTCTTTCAAATTGACGGAACTGGAAAAATATTTTGCGGCTCGTATTGTGCAAACGGTAGGCACCCGGAGCAGCGGGATCAGTGATTTGAAAACCGCCTTGCGGGATCTTCTGGTTCATTTGGAAGCCCATGAAACCCCACGGCTCTGTTATCGTCAGGATGTGGATGCTGCCATTCAGGCCATCAGTGAGAAAATTGCCAAGCATCCTCCCGAGGCCTATGCTCATATTCCTCCCCGTTTTTTTGCCATTAAACTGCTGGAAAAAGATGTCTCCGCAATGCAGATGTCGGCATTGCAGGAATTTCTGCCGGCGGTGGAGGAGCATATCCGGCTTCTGGATAATAAACATGCGATGATGGCTGAGACTCTGATGGCAGATTGCCGTTATGCCCTGATTTCTGGGGCTTGCCGCCATTGTATTGCGGCCAGCCGGGAACGGCGCTGGGAAATCTCTGACCGGATTGATAGTGTCATGACCAATAAGATCCTCGGCTTGCCAATTTTTCTGCTGGTGATGTATTTGACCTTCTGGCTGACCTTCCGCTGCGCCGAACCGCTGATGGGCGCCATCGAATTCGCCATCGCAAAATTGGGTTTTCTGCTGTCGTATCTTTGGCCGGTAGGCCATTTCGGCCTGCTGAAATCTTTGCTGATTGACGGGGTTCTTGGCGGCGTCGGCGGCGTGATTGTGTTTTTACCCAATATCATTTTGCTGTTTCTGGCGATCGCTTTTCTGGAAGACAGTGGTTATATGGCCAGAGCAGCTTTTGTCATGGATGGGATCATGCGAAAATTTGGCCTGCATGGTAAAAGCTTTGTTCCCCTGGTGCTGGGGTTTGGCTGTACCGTCCCGGCGATCATGGCAACGCGCGGTATTGAATCCGAAAAAGACCGTATTACAACCATCCTGATTCTGCCCTTGATGAGCTGCAGCGCACGCCTGCCAATCTATGCTCTGATTATCCCGGCTTTTTTCGCCCCAGGACGGCAGGCAACCATCATGCTGCTGATCTATTTGATTGGAGTGATTTTTGCCCTGATGGCTGCCTGGGTGATGAAAAAAACGCTGTTTAAAGGAGATAGCGAAGTGTATCTGATGGAGCTGCCCCCGTATCGGATGCCAACGATGAAAAGCATCCTGTTGCATATGTGGGATCGCAGCTTGCAGTATCTGAAGAAGGCTGGTACCATTATTTTGGCCGCCTCCGTGATCCTTTTTATCGCTAATACCTTTCCTGTAAAAAAAGTTTTTAGCCAGGATTATTCGCAAAAGGAAACCATGCTGAAAGTCGAACAGGGTCTGACAACACAGCAAGTCAACCTGCTAATAAAAAGTGGAATCCTGGAACAGGATGCACAGGAATTTCTTTTGCAAGAACAATATTTGAAACCGGAGGTCTTAGAGGATCTGAAGAAAATCCCGCTGAACGGGGAGCTGCGCCTCGCTGTTAAAGCAGCCGGACGATTGCATGAGGAGCTGCAGAAACTCGACTTTGCTAAACAGGCTGAAGCAATGTCTTACACCATTTCTGGACGTTTCGGCAAGTTCTTGGAACCTCTTTTCCGCCCCTTGGGATTTGACTGGCGAATTAGCACCGCCATGATCGGTTCCCTGGCTGCGCGGGAAGTCTTTGTTTCTCAACTCGGAATTCTTTTTTCGGTGGGTGGAGATAGTGAGGATTCGCTTCCTCTCCGGCAACATCTGATCCGCAGTTATTCCCCACTGCAAGGCTTTTGCATGATGCTTTTCTGCCTGTTGTCCATCCCCTGCCTGGCCACCCTGGTGATTATCCGCAAGGAACTCCATTCCTGGAAATTCGCCATCGCCGATGGGGTCGGTCTGTTTTTAGTCGCTTATATCAGTACGCTGATCGTTTTCCAGATCGGCAGTCTGTTGCAGATCGGCACCCGGATTGCCGGCTCCTGAGAGAGGAGATACGACGATGTTTACTTTAACCAATGTTGGCGCGATACCGGGCAGCGATGCATTCTTGTTGCTGACAAACGAAAAAGCCGCCCTGCTGGATTCCGGGTTTTCCTTTTGTGCAGAACGGATGCTGGACAAGATCAGTGGGATCTTGGGCGCGCGAAACTTGGATTACGTTTTGTTGACGCATTCGCATTATGATCATGCTTCCGGCAGCATGTACTGCAAAACGCGCTGGCCACAGGTGCAGATTGTCGCCAGTTCGCATACGGCGAAGGTTTTTGGTAAGGAATCTGCTCGCAACCTGATGCGCGAACTCAATGACAGTGCCGCCCGTTTGAATGGACAGGAACAATATTTGGATCTACTGGCAAATTTGCAGGTTGATCGTATTGTGAAGGAAGGCGATATTGTTGACTTGGGAAGTCTGCAGCTGAGAGTGCTCGAACTCCCGGGACATACCCGTTGTTCGATCGGATTCTATGACGAAAAGGCAAAGCTTCTGCTGGCCTGTGAAACGCTCGGTGTCTCGTCCGCCCCCGATCTGGTCATGCCCTGTTGCCTGGTCAGTTATTCCCTTTCCCTGCAGGCCATTACCCGGGTGGAAACGCTGGATATTCAACATTTGCTGCTGCCGCATTCGGGATTGCTCGAAGGTGGGGATTGCGTCCGCTTTCTGGCAGCAGCGCGCTACTGGCTGCAGGAAAGTCGCCGGCGGATCCGCGAAGCTCATGAGCAGGGGAAAAATATAGCCGAACTTTTGCAGCTTTTTAAGGATCTATTCTATACGGAGCTTGCCCGCCGGAATCAGCCGGAAAAGGCCTTCGACCTGAATGCCAGCTATCTGATACCCCTGCTGCTGCAGGAAGCATGAGCAAAATCAGGCATGCAAGTGCTCAGAGAAATTCCGGTTCAACAGGAATTTCAATTCCCTGATTATCTCGGCTTTCAATGCCGCCAATGAGCAGTTGCATCAGTTCAAAAGTCTGGGAAATATCGAAGGGGCGGATCCCGGTGCGCAGATAATTCACAAAGGCGACAAGCTGGGCTCGGAAGGAACCATAGCTGTCCTTGCTGCGCAGAGTGATTGACCCCTGAGTGCCGATCACTGTGATAGCCGGATCGTACGAAGCATCGTAAATACTGCAGAGGACGATGTCAACTTCCCTGCGATGTTTGAGATGGACGATATTGCGCCGGCTACTGCCCCGGTTG
>JBAXYW010000304.1:0-5229 GCA_041670605.1 Lentisphaeria bacterium | reverse complement strand
CCCGGTGACGGTCTGGTGCAAAGAAGGAATCTACCCGCTGTCAGCCCCCCTGATTCTGACTCCGGAGGATTCCCTGCCGGTCACCTTCAAAGCCGTGCCCGGGGAAAAACCCATTTTTGATGGGGGCATTCTGCTGCAAAACTGGAAAAAACAGACACTGCATGGCAAAACGGTTTTCTGTGCGGATGTTCCTGCGGCAGCTGTCCGGGACGGGCAGCTCCAGCAGCTCTTTGTCAATGATCATCCGGCCCAGCCGGCCGCCTTCCCTAAAAACCTACGGGATGCCTATGCGCCTCTGCAGGCCTTGTCGGGCGCTGACGACGGCCTGTTCACGGGAAACAACGGTTTTCTTCCGAAGAATTCGGATTTTGATCCGAACTGGTACAATCTCAAAGGGATCCGGGCTCTGCTCATGCAGCTATGGATCGACAGTCGTCTTCCCTTCGAGCAATGCGACAGGAACAGCGGTATGGTCCATTTCAGCAAATTCAGCCGCTGCACCATGCGATGCGAAACCACCCGCTACCAGTGGTTGAATGTCCAAGAAGCCTTGACTGAACCCGGTGAATTCTATTATGACGACCTCGAAAAAACGGTCAGCTATCTGCCCCGTCCCGGGGAAACCCTGGAAAACCTGAACGCTTGGGTCCCGGCGCTGCCGATTCTGGTTCTGCTGCTGGGAGACCCCGAAAAAAACAACTTCGTGCAATGGCTCTCTTTTGAAGGCTTGACCTTCCGCCATGGCGGCAACGGATCTCCCCGCCCGGATAGCGCTAACGACACCGGTACCTGCGGCCTGCCCAGACTGCCGAATTATCTGATGCCCACCAGCTGGAATAACAACAAACCGTTTGGTGGCAGCCATCAGGCTTCTGTCCATGTGCCGGGAGCCCTCTTCCTTACCGGTGCAAAAAACTGCTCTTTCCGGAACTGCACAATCGAGCAATGCGGCGGCTACGCCATCACCGTCTCCGGCGGCTGCTCGGAAATCACCCTGAAGGGAAATCACCTGCAGAATCTCGGCGGCGGCGGCATCTGCATCTCCGGCAGCAACGCGGAAGGCTCGACCACCACGGCAACCCATCACGTCATCGTCTCTGACAACTGGATTCATCACTGCGGCCAGATCTACCTCAGCGCCGTCGGCATCTTGATCGGACACGCTTTCGGCAATTTGGTCGAACATAATCATCTCCATGACCTCTACTACAGCGGCATTTCCTGCGGCTGGGTCTGGGGATATGGGGACAGCCGCTGCCGGGAAAACCGAATCGGTTTCAATCTGATTCATGATATCGGCAAAGGCGTCCTCTGCGATATGGGAGGAATCTATCTACTGGGCAGCCAACCCGGAACGCGAGTCTATAACAACCGGATTTTCAACGTCACCTGCCGCTTCTATGGAGGCTGGGGAATTTATACCGATGAGGGAGCCGGCCATATCGTCATTGAAGAAAATATCTGCCACGATTGTTCACGGGAGGGCTTCCATCAGCATTATGGACGGGAAAACCTGGTCCGCCACAACATTTCCGCTTTCAATGCCGAAAATGGCATCGCCGTCTCGGTTGGACAGAGCCGAAATACCGGCTATACCTTCCCCGGCCAGAATTATACCAACAACTATAACTTTCTGGCCAATGTCATTGTCGTCCACAATACCCCCTTCTTCCGCTGCTCCCTGCTGGAAAGCCTGCAAGCAAAACAATTCTTCAGCGACATGAACTGTTTCTACGATACCACAGGAAAAAATCTGCAGGACAATTTTGCGGTGGGGGGGACTTTGTCAGCGGGTCAATATTCCTGGCAGAGCAGTTTTTCAGACTGGCAGAAGGAGGGTCACGACCTGTTCTCCATCGTCGAGGATCCCGGTTTCGTCAATCTCGAAAAACGGGATTTCAGGTTGAAAGAAAATTCTGTCTTGCGAAAACGCAAGTTCCCGGATCCGGAAGTCACAATCCAGGGAGCCGGCCTAAGTCCTGAGCAGAAAAGCCATTTTCATGGCGTTTGATCTGCAAAATGTAAAAAAAACGCCTTTTGACCGGGTACCAATTTTCTGAAAGGATCGCACAATCCTTGGCAAGCCACCGGGCGAGCGTAATCGCCCCTTTTGCTCTTTTACGGACAGGATTGGCACCCTGAACAGAGCGATGCAAAGACGAAATTTGAGAGGTAAAAAAGTTATCATGAGCACCCTGAGCGAACACTATTTGAATTTGCTGAAAAAATGGTTTGCCAGCGCAGAGGCTGACCTGAGCCCCTTGCCCGGATCAGAGAATCAACTCGTCTACGGCACTGGTTTTGAGAGCTGGGGGGTACAAACCCAGCAGAAAGCTTTCGCCGCCTATGCCATTGCTGGCTGCCTGATGAAACCGGAGGATCACATCGCCGGCAAAACCCGCGATGAAATGCTTACCACCGCCATTCAAATGCTGCGCTTTTCACTGGACAGCCACATCGAAGGAAATTCAACCTGTACGGACGGCAACAAATGGGGACATACCTGGATCAGCGTGCTGGGCATTGAACGCATGATGACAGGAGTCGACCTGATAACCCCCAAACTCCCCGAAGATCTCCGCAAACTCCTGCAAAAAGTACTGGTATCGGAAGCCGACTGGTTATTGCATGAATATAGCATCGTCGCCTCCCCTGATGATCCCGGAAAAAACAAACCCGAAAGCAATTTGTGGAACGGTGCTTTTCTGCACCGCATCGCCATCTTGTATCCCGACTGCCCGAATGCTGCGGAATACCGGGAAAAAGGCACTGCTTTCCTATTCAATTCGATCTCTGTCGCATCGGATCTGCAAAACCAGAACATCATCCAGGGGAAAAGAATCGCGGACTGGCATATCGGCGGTAATTTCCAGGAAACTTATGCGCTGGTTCATCATGGCTACATGAATATCGGCTATATGGTCATCTGCCTGTCCCAGATCGCCATGCTGCACTTTACCTGCCGGGAACGCGGCATCGCTGCCCCAGAAAGCCTGTACCATCATGCTTTGGATCTCTGGAAGTTGGTGAAAAAGTTTACCTATCCGGATGGGCGTTTACTGCGCATCGGCGGGGACACTCGGGTAAGATATTGTTATTGCCAGGACTATGCCATTTCCGTATGGCTGCTGATGGCCGACCACTTTGCTGACCCGGATTGCCTCGAGTTTGAAAAACACTGGCTGGAAACCGTTCAGAAAGAACAGGATTTGAATGAGGATGGATCCTTCCTGGGTGTCCGACTGGCCCGCTTGAAAGAAAATTCCCCCCTGTACTATACCCGCCTGGAATCCGACCGAGCCGTCACTCTGGCGCAAGCGGCATTTTGGCATGCCAAATTCGAAAATCTCGAAAAAGTGCCTGCCGCACCCCAGCCGCAAAATGTTGATTTTTCCTGGCATGATCCATTTCATGGAGCTCTCTTTCTGCGAACTGCCGAAAATGCCCGATCCTGGGTATGGATGGCGGCCAAAGCCCCTTTCGGTCTTTGCCTGCCATGGAATGACAGTTCCCTGGCGGAATGGGATTTCAATGCCAGCGGACAGATTCTTGGCACCGGGGCAAACACCATCGTAAAGCTATGCAGCCATCAAGAACGGATGCTGACAAACGGTTTCATTACCATTGGAAAATATGCGATGATTTCCACCACTCATATCGGGGAAGGCCAGAAAGACGATGTCATTGCGGAAACCCAGATTGCCTGCGCCGCCCTGCCGGATCGCAAATCGATGTTATTCATGCAATATTCCAAGGCGCCCAAACGCGTTTATATCACATCATTGAAAGGATTGATGCTGCAGGTACCCAATGATCTATACAACAACTTTAGCCGACGTTTTATCTCTCCTGAGGAAACGTGGGAGTTCAACGGCCTGCGCCCCCCATTCGGGCCTCAGAAGCTCAACACTAAAATCCTCAATATCGATGAAAAAATCACCGTGGAACTTTGCTACGGCGCAGATTCATTGACCGTCAACCGGCTACCGGCCAGGCAGATTGAGATCCGCTACAAAGCCATCGGTGGGGGTAACCTGTATACCGAAGAAATCTGCTCAAAATGTTTTCCCGGGCTGCAAAAATATGAAGTTGGCGAATTGCTGTTAGACGAATGTTTTGCCCTGCAAACGGCCCCTCCGCCGGCATCGTTACATTTTCTCTCGGTCAGCAGCCTGTCCTGCGCTCCGGAATGCCGTTTTGCCGCATTCCAGGCTTGTGATGGCAAAACCTATGCCATGGCTGCCAATTTCGGCAAAGAAGAAGGAACCATCGAATTCAAAGACAAGATCACCCTTTGTGAAGTTGAAACCAGCTGGTCGGGAAGTCAACTGCGCCTTTCCGCCGGCAGCTGCCATCTGTATATGCTTGCCGATCGCTCTGCCTGTGAGAATGCCGTGCAGCCAGCCTTATTGACGCTATAGGAAAAATACCGGCAATCGGTCATCGCCCTGAGCCTCGAGCAAAAAAAGATCTCTTTTACGGCTCATAATAATCATCATGTTTTGGTACCACGGCAGGAATCAGTACCAGGAGCAACAGGCAGAAACATAGACCCAAGCCATAGATCAAAAACAAGCTCTGAAAACGGCTGAAGAAGCGGTCGCCCAATTGCCACGTTTCCGCTAACAGGCAACTGCCCAGAATCAGTGATGTCCCCATACGGCTGACGGCGAGTCCCGCCTGCGAATACGTATTGCAGAAGGCTGCTGCCATCGTTTGGTTCCCGGGACGTGCCAAAGCCAAGACTTCCGAAGAAAAGCAGACAGAAAAACAGGCCATGGCAAACCCATGCAGGATCAACAGCAGGGTCAATTCAATAACCGCATGCGGATTCTCCTTGCCACAGAAACAACAAGCGAAACAGATGCCTGCAAAAGTGAGATGACAAGCGACTTGAAGCCACTTGGTGCCCAGTATTCGCTGCAACCTCCCTGCTACCAGATAACCGCAGATTGTTCCGCTCATGACCAACCCGGAAATCGTGATTACTGTACTGTGGGGCACACCAAGATGACTCTTCAGATAAATGAAGATCAGAGGAACCAGCGCGGCATACCCTAAGGTGACAAAACAGATATAGACCGAAAAACCAGTCAACGGCCCATTCCGGATGGTAACGGCCAGCGCTTTTCGCAAACTGTAGTGCGAAGCTCTCTTTTTCTCCGGATCAATCGGTATTTTTTCAATATAATAACTGCGCCCGAGGGTCGTCACAGCGGTCAAGGCGAT